>CAZFNE010000072.1:0-12479 GCA_964520335.1 uncultured Methanosarcinales archaeon
ACTGCAGAGCCGCAACTCTGCCGAAACAGACCCCGTGCTCCCGAAGCGGAACTCGGGAAACTCAACTTTTTGAAATTACTTCAACGCCTGGAATATCCTCAAGCTCTATTCCCCCTTCAAGAATTAAAGGTGGAGCAGACCCCTGTTTTATAAGAACTTTAGATTGAATGCCATACCCGAAAATTTTCTTAAATTGCTTTTTCTGTTTCTCAACTTCCCAGAGCTCTAGCTGGCACTCTTTTTCTGCATGCATCTCCAGCACCAGCGTGTCTGCAGAAGCAATGTAGAATCGGACGTGAGAAATCACGCCTGTATGGGAACGGTCAAGCCCTTCGGCAATACGTAATAATGAGCTCAGGACTTTAATGCTTTTTACGGTGTCTTTACCAAGCCCTTCAAGATTGGGATGTTTTCTTTTTGGCAAGTTTTTCCTATGGAAATAAGCAAGGTTAGCAATCACTTCTATTTCTTCAGGATGGAAGCCTGGAAGAGAACTCTCCCTTATTAAATGATAAGCATGAACCTGATGAGTATCATATGAAAGAAATGTGCCTATGTCGTGCAGAGTTGCCCCGTATTCAAGCAATTCCCTTTCGGATTCTTTGAACTCATAGATTCCAAGAGCCTGGATACTATCAAAAAGTTCCAGGGCAAGCCTTGTAACCGTATGTGCATGTTCTTCATCGAAATTACAGGTAAGGCCTAACTGCATAATACTGCGTTTTCTTACAGACATCTGCGTAATCATGTAAGAGAACTCACTCTTTGAAATGTAATCTATAAGCAAGCCTTCTCTTAACCCGTATTTGCTCACTTTAATTTCAGAAAGCCCCAGTTCTTCCATAAGGGTTTCAATGATTGCAGCCCCCCCAATAATAATATCCGCTCTTTGTGAGTTAATCCCCGGGAAATTACGCCGTTCTTCGAGGGACAAAGCGCTCATAGCCCTGATAATTTTCTTCAGGTCATCGTAATCCAGTTTCTCGTAGCTTTCCGGGGTTGTTTTATGTAAATAAACAAAAGCAATTCTTGCAAGGTTTTCTATGGTTCCCGAGCTTCCTATCGCAAAATCTATCCTGAATTTTGAGAGGCTTTTTATAACATCTGCAGCCTTTCGTCGAATATGGGTTTTAATCTGTTCGTATTGTTCTTCGGAAATCGGGCCGATTTCCTCCGGAAGAAACATATTTGTTAGTCGGATAGAGCCAAGATTTAAGGAGTGCAAGAAATAAGCCTGGTTCTGGTCTCCTACTGAAATCTCCGTACTGCCTCCTCCAATATCAATAAACAGAGCTTTTTGATGTCCTAGCCTGAGCCCACTTGAAACTCCAAGATAAATCAATCGGGCCTCTTCAGTTCCGGAAATAGTGCAGACTTCCAGGTTTGCCTCCCTTTTTATCATTTCAAGAAGCTGGACTTTATTACCTGCATCTCTGGTAGCTGAAGTAGCTACAGCCAGGACTTCTTCTGCCCCGTAAGCTCGGGCCAATTCCATAAATTTCTTGCATACGATAACTGCACGTTCTATTGCTTTTGGTTGGAGAATTTTATCTATGAATTCTTTATCCCCAAGCCTAACCGTTTCTTTCTGTTTGGTCAGAGGCAGATAAGACCCATTTGGATTGATTCGAACAAGAAGAAGCCGGATAGAATTGGTCCCTATATCAATAAACGCAACAACTCTGCCTTCGGATATTTTCTCGGGTTCCATTAATTACCACCTGAAAGCCCTATCTTTCGTTTTCTTCGAAGGAAGTTAGAACCTTGAAAGAACTTTGCAAATTAATTATTACTTAGTTATTCAGAATTTTATTCCATTTAATGATTATTTAGAAGTCACATTAATTTCCTAATATTTTATTCTTGCCTGATTTTTATTAATTTATTTTTTTATTTCATCCTTTTTATTCTTTTGTTTTATCTTCATATATCTAAATTTCCAGGTTCAAAAACCTGTGCACAAAAACTTTAAAAATGAGATCTCAAACAGGGAGCCTAGACAAAGATATCATGGGTAAATAAGAATTTAAATAAAAGCAAGAGAAAAAGAAAATATTTGCGGCTAAAAGAGAAAAAAAATTTAAAAAAATTTCGGATTTTTAACTTTTACAGGAACTTAAATCCCAACTCTTACTATTCTCAAGCATCCATAATTGGGAATTTAGTTCTGGCTCTTCTGGCTGCGGATAAATTCTTTCAGTTCTTCCATTAGGGAGAAGTAGCCTTGCTTTCACGTTATCCTTTAAATGAGTACCCAGTATAACATCTCTAATTATAGGAATATATTCGTCCGATACTGGAAAGAGGGCTTCTATTCTGTTATCAAGATTACGAGGCATAAGATCAGCACTGCCCAGGAAGATTTCTTCTTTTCCTTCATTCCTGAAGTAATATGCCCTGCTGTGCTCAAGAAAACGTCCGACTATTGAGGTTACCCTGATATTTTCACTGAGCCCATAAATTCCAGGCCTGAGGCAGCAAACTCCCCGGATTAAAAGGTCTATCTTTACCCCTGCTCGGGAAGCCCTGTAAAGTTCTCTGATGCATTGATAGTCAACAAGGGAATTCATTTTAAAGATTAGGTGTCCTCCTCCATATTTCTCATGAAGGTCGATTTCACGCCTGATGCGCTCCAGAATCTGGTGCCTGAGAGTTTGCGGAGCTACAAGAAGTTTAATGTAGTGATCCTTTCTGGAATACCCTGTAAGGGCATTAAAAAGATCTGAAGTATCTTTGCCTATGAACGGATCACTTGTCATATATCCGAAATCAGTATAAATTTTTCCAGTAACCGCATTGTAATTGCCAGTACTCATATGAACATAATACCGAATTCCGTCTTTTTCGCCCCTGACTACAAGGCACATTTTAGCATGGGTTTTACGGCCCGGGAAGCCATAGGCTACATGCACGCCTTTTCGCTCAAGCTCTTTAGCCCAACCAATGTTGTTTTCTTCGTCAAACCGGGCTTTTAGCTCAACAAGAACAGCTACCTGTTTCTTTCGGTCTGCAGCTTTCATAAGAGCCTGAATTACTCTGGAATTATCGTCTACTCTGTATAAGGTCATTTTAATTGCCAGGACATCAGAATCTTCAGCAGCCTCCTCGATAAAATCGATTACTGATTCAAAACTGTCATAAGGATGATAAAGTAAAATATCCCTTTTTCTTAGAATTGAAAAAATCTTCTCTTTTTTAGCCAGTTGAGGATGTTTCCGTGGCTCAAATGGTTTAAATTTAAGTTCAGGCTGGTTAATTTGAGCCAGTTTTATGAGGCTTGAAAGTCCAAGAGGGGCTGTTGATGTGAATATTAAAGTCTGTGTAAGATCCAGGTTTTTGAGGAGAATCTCAGAAACTTTAGAAGGCATGGTGTCGTCGGTTTCAAGTCTAACTACCGGTCCAAAGTAATTTCTGCCAACTCTCTGCTTTACGGCGGTTAAAAGGTCTTTATCACCATCTTCATCAAAACCGAGGTCTGCATCTCGAGTAATCCTGAAAGGGTATGCTCCTAAAATATGCTGGCCAGGAAACAAAAGGTCGAGATTCGCAGCAATTAGCTGTTCAATCCAGACAAACCTGCCTGTTTTTAAGTCTTCAAAGCTGGAAGTTATTATTCTTTCCGGCCCTTCTTCGGGAACCAGAATTAACCGGTTAAACATCGGAGGAATCTTAACCCTGGCAAAGCGTTCTCCATAATCAGGGTCATCAATAAGTACTGCCAGGTTAAGACTTAGATTTGAGATATGAGGGAAAGGGTGACCTGAATCAAAGCCAAGAGGCGTTAATAAAGGAAAAATATTCCTTTCAAAATAATCTCTGAGTTTCTCTCTTTCTTCCCCAGAAAGTTCAAAATAATTCAGGATTTCTATTTTTTTCTCCCAAAGAGAAGGCTTAAGGATTTCATTCCAGTAATTATCGTGCAAAGGTAATTGCCTGAGAAGTTCTTCCCGAATAATATGAAGCTGCTGCTGGGCAAGTTCATCTGTCTGGTCTCCTTTCGGACCTTCAGTTATTCTTTTCAGGACTCCTGAAACTCTGACCATAAAGAACTCATCAAGGTTGCTTCCAAAAATAGAAAGGAACTTAACTCTTTCAAGTAGGGGATTTCGCTCGTCAAAAGCCTCTTCAAGTACCCTGTCGTTGAACTGGAGCCAGCTATATTCGCGGTCTGTGTACAGGCATGGATCACTGAGATCAGGCATGCCAGAAACTTCAAATCGAGGGTCTCCGACCTTATCCAAAATTAACCTATCAAAATCTGCACATTGAATGGGGAAGTTACGCTCCATTACTATCACGAGTAGTCCGGGCTTTGTTTTCTTCAATCAGGGCAAAATCATTAAAAGATACTAATAAGAATGTTCTATTTACAGATAAGCTATATTATTTGATCCGTTATTCCTGTAAGAAAAGAAATCAACTTCCTTCCCAACCTGAATAAACTGTATAAACTTAAAAAATTTTTCATATGCTTTGTTGATAATTTAAGCCAGTAGGGCCCTTCCTTAAGAGAAAAATAAGAGGGCAAACCTGCTGAAGAAGTGATCGGACATGCATTGTCGTCAGGATGTATATAAATTTTTTGGGGAACATACATCACTAAAAATATCTTAAATACTAATCCTTCAGACCTCTACCACCTCATTGTTATTTATTAATATATAGAATTAATAATTAATAACATTATCTCCGAATAAAGGTTAAAAAAGGTGTAAAAAAGCATTTTCAGACAAAAAAAAGAAAATAACGAAGATCTTCTACAAAAATCTATTGATTGTTTTCTAAATGGTCTTTTCAAATTAGTTTCCAAATTAGCTTCTAAACTTATTTTTTAGATGGGCGTAAAACTCCTGTTCTTTTCCTGTAGTTTTTCTAAGCAATCTTTCAACGATTAATTCAGGAGTGCTGCGGGCTACGCAATTGTACACTGGATTTCTGTTTACAATTAGCTCAAGCCTGGAATCCAGGCCCTCTGCTTCTATTCCATCTACTCTGATTTCAGCCTCGGTATTTTCAAGGATCAATTCTGAGAGGTGAGATACAAAAATTCCGAGACTTTTTTCATTTTCAGACAAGTATTCTAAAATTCCTGCTATAATTCGGGCCGAAGCCCCAGGCTCGGTTATTGATTCCAGTTCATCCGCCAGTACAAGTTTTTCCGATGCTTCTGAAAGCACGGAAAACTGCTTTAGAGTTGTTTCAAAAGCTCCTGCATCCAGCGTTCCTTTTGATTTTCCGAAATAATAAAATTCCTCTACAGGCCCTAGCTGGAGTTCTTCTGCAGGCACAGGAAACCCCATATATGCAAGAATCACACACTGGGCAAGCAATTCAAGCAAGGAGGTTTTGCCTCCTGAATTGACCCCGCTCAGAAGTACTACCCTGTTCTCAAACCCTGGAGGAGATAGCCCGGTTTTTCCGATAGCATAACTTACAGGTTCTACTTCTCCATGCCGAGCTTTTAAAAAAAGGTTTTCTCCTGCCTTGAAACCAATACCTGTTTCGGAAATTAGTTCCGGAATTTCCATTTTGAATTGTGCTGAAAAACAAGCTATTGAAAAGCCAAGGTCAAAATCCAGGATATTTCTAACAAGAAGTTCTACAGGTCCTCTGAAACTTGAAAGGGTTTTTGCAAGCTCTCGTTTCCTCGTAAGCCTTGTTTTTTCAAGAGCCGTATTTAATTTTTGCTTTAAAAATTGCAACTGAAGCTGGGAAACCTGTAAAGGATAGGAAATTTCCTCGCTAAAAAGAGAATCTAGGATTAATTTTTCCTGTTTTTGCAGATTTAATTTGTCAGAGAGCTCTTCTTTTAAGGTTTCAATTTCTCCTTTATAAATTATGTTGAGCTCTTTTGCAAGCAGGTCTTTAATTTCCATTCCACCGCTTATAAGTTTAATAAGTTCCTGGCCGTTAAGAGTAAGAGAACTCATCTCAAGAGTCTTATTCATACGCTGGTTAGCTTCGTTTAAAGCAGAAGTTAAAACAGGATCGAGGTTCTTGAGGGTTTTTTCAAGCCTGTCCAGTTCGGGATCAAAACCTTCAACAGGTTTTCCGTCTTCTCCGAGCTTTAAAAGAGCTTTTCTTAAATCTTCAAGCTGGTCTGGAGATAATTCCTCAAGGAATCTAAAATTTTTAGAGCGCAGAGTCTGAACGATATTTAAACAGGCCTTTATGGAGTCCAGATTTCGAGCAAAAAAAGCAAGTTCTTTTTCAGGCAGGATCTTCCAGGACTCAGCCTTTGAAAGGTCCTGAAAATACTCAGGTTCAATACCTTCCGGAAGGTCAAAGCTCAGGTAGGTATCATCAAAAACAATGACACTGGAATAACCTCTAGCAAGGTCCACAAATTCAGAAAGGTCTTCTGCCCTCTGGACAGTTAAAAAAGGCTGAAATTTTTCCCTGGCTGGTTCCAGAAGCTCTGGATTTCCGCAGAGAATAATTCTGTCTCTTACTTTCAGGTTTCCTGGCACTGATCTTAACTTTCTGACTCTGGAAAGTAAATGTAAAAATTCAGAATCCTCAGAAAAGATTTTTCCAATTTCCAGATATTCTTTTATAAACGCCTGCCTTTCCCTGACAAGATCCATACGAGAGGAAGGGAGAGGATAAAAAAGGTTTAGCTTATCTCTGGCATGCATTGTATGAGAATAACTTTTTATCAGCTCAAGGATGCGGGAATAAAGATCTAAAGCTTCTTTGGTTTTGAGGAAATCAGATAGGGAACACCCCTCAATTCTGGATCTGGCATCTCTGGCAAGAGAAAGAGCAAAATTATGGCTGACCCCACTAACTTCAGCAAGCGAGGCTATATCCCCTTCGTAAATAGCTTGAAGAGCTGCATCTTCAGTCCCGAAATGCTCAATTAGCTTCTCAGCTACTTTCCCGCCTATTCCATGGATTTCCCTTAGGCTGTAAATTTCCTGCCCTGACATCATCTGAATAACAATTTGTAATTATTTTAATTATAGTACTGAAGGAACTAAAATAAGAGTTAGAATATAAAAAGTTTAGCAAACATACTGGTTAGTGCAATAATTGATATAAAATAAAAAGAAGGAACGAAATTTATAAAATAATGTTACCGAAAATTTAAAAATTAGCATTTAAGAAGGTAATTATCCAAGCTAAGATAAATTGCTCAAGACAAATTATTTAAGAAAATATAGATTTTAGTTCTTTTTCAAGAAACGGCTGCATCGAAGCCGTATATCCGTGTGTTTCCTCGGTGACATTATACATTGTTTTTGGTTCTTTTGCAAGCGCAAAAGTTTTTTGTGCCTCCTCATACGGAATTACAGGATCGTTTAACGAATGGATTAAGATTAACTTTGCAGGCGGCAAATTGGAAAGATAAATATTTGGATCAACTGAACGAGAAAAGCGAATAATTTCTGCATCAGTTGCAGGATCAATATCTTCAGAATCATATCCTGAAGTGCTTATCCCAATAGCTCCTTTCAGGGCCGGATTAAGGGCACAGGCAAGCAAAGCAACCCTGCCTCCATTGCTTTCCCCAAGGATTGCGAGTCTTTCTTTATTGATCTCAGTTTGGGCTGCAAGCACGTCTGAAGCTTTAAGAGCATCATAAACCATAAGGTATTCCACGGGTTCGAGACCAGCCTTGAAAAGTTCAAGGTCTTTTTTCATATTTATATTAGCTAAATCTCGCTGATCAAGCGTGAGAGTTGCATATCCCATTTTTGAAAGCTCTACAGCAAGGCCCTGTTCTCCTTCTTTAGTAACTCCGGCTCCAGGCAGCAGCACAATCCCGGGAGCAGCAGAAGAACTTGAAGGGATTCTCAGAAGGGCCTGGATATTCTGCCCTTTACTTTCAAAAGAGACCAGTTTTAAAATATCTGGATTTTCAGGGGCATAAGTATCTTTAATTTCCCGGGCTGTAAATGAAGGTTCTCCTCTCTCCGGAAAAGATAAAACTCCGGCTTCTGAAACCCCCCAGGCAGCTTTATGAGTTGAACTGGAAGGGTTATACATTATTCCGAAAATACCCACAAGTACGAGAAGAAAACCCAGAAGAAAAGCTTTGGGTTTAGGACTTTTAGCCCTTGAAGAAGCAATTTTTTTGCTTTTTTTTTCAGGATTATGCCTGTTCAAGGAAATCGGCCCTAAAAAAATTTATTTACGGCCATAAACCGTTCATAGCACTTAAAAACAATACTACGATTCCCGTAACTGCCCCAACAATCAATACTGTTTTGGGCTGGATATGAACTGCATTTTTGTCTGCTTCGTAGTAGCGCATAAGTCCTGCAGAGGACTGTAATCCAGTGCCTGATTTTTTTGCCATTAATTAACACCTTTAAGAATTATTAAGAAATAAACGATCACATAACAGTTATTTTGGAAACCATAATCAAGAATTTAAATATAATATTAAATTGACTCTAATTGACATAAAATTTATATTAATCTTTTATTTAAACGATTTAGGGTATAATTTAATTTTTGTTAATATCCTTTTATTTTCTTGTTATTTTCCTATTAAGTTTAGTAACCATGAGATAATACAGTCCTGATATATAAATCCAGCAGAGCTATTTGCAGTATTGTAAACTAAAAAAATTAAGACGAAACCTTATCTTGAGAATTGTTTGATTACAGGCAATTACGGACTCTATTTAAAAAGAAATTATTAAAAGATAGTAATGAAGGTGGGAAGTAAGTTCAAAGAGACTTAAATTTTACGTACAGTGTACTTTAAACTTATTTTAATCGTTTTTAGGTATATTTGTAAATCTTAAAAAATTAGACTATATTAAACAAGGACTTCATCCAGCAAAAAGGGAGGATAAAACATTCCTTTTTCCGTAATTATAGCACTTACATTTTCCATAGGGGTTGTATCAAAAGCCGGGTTCAGGACATTTACACCTTCTGGAGCAAGCTGCTCACACCCGCAAAAACGAAGTTCATCGGGATTTCTATTCTCGATTTTTACGCTGCCTTCCCAACCTTCGAAATCAAAAGTGGAAATTGGGGCAGCCACATAAAAAGGAATTTCGTGCTCTTTTGCAAGTACAGAATGAGTGTATGTGCCTATTTTATTGAAAATGACATCCTGTGTAATCCTATCAGCGCCTACAAGTACGCAGTCTACCAGGCCCTGCTGCATTACCCATCCAGCCATTGAATCTGTAATCAGGGTTACTGGAATTTTGTCCTGCATTAGCTCCCAGGTAGTAATCCTGCTTCCCTGGTTCAGGGGCCTTGTCTCACAGGCAATAACCTTAATCTCTTTTCCAGCGACAATTGCGGAGCGTACAACTCCGAGAGCTGTCCCCCAGTCGACACAGGCAAGCCTGCCTGCATTGCAGTGTGTCAGAACAGTATCTCCGTTTTTCAGGAGCTTTGCACCCTGTTCACCTATAAGTTTGTTAACAGCTACATCCTCATCTGCAATATCCCTGGCTTCTTGAAGCGCGATATCTCTTATTCCCTGGACATCACAAGCATCCGAAACTGCTCTTAATACTCTATCCACTCCCCAGCTAAGATTTACGGCCGTAGGGCGAGTCGATTTAAGAGCCTTTCCCGCAACCTGGAGGTCTTTGATCATTGTTTCAAAATCTTTTGTCCCGCTCAAAAATGCTGCAAGAGCGACCCCGAACCCTCCTGCGGCTCCAAGCGCAGGCGCTCCCCTTACCCTGAGGGATTTTATTGCCTCGCAAAGAGAACTCAAAGTCTTGCATTCGATTATCCTGTACTCTTTTGGAAGCAAAGTCTGGTCTACCATTACCACACATTTGGACTCATCGTTCCAGTCAATTGTCCTCATTAAACCCTTCCCGATAATTCGTTTTATAATACCTTAAAACAACTTTAATTTTGGCTCGAATTCTATTTGATAAAATTTATTCGACTATGCGTGGAAAACTCTACTGTTGTTATCCTTTTATTGTTCTTAAATAAATAGCTTAAAATCCTGTTAAGACCATTTTAGCCGGGGGTCTTATTTTATTCCGGAACAAGGAATATATTTGAAGAAAAAATTAAGAGTAAAAATCCAATAACGAGTCTTCATGTTAAGAATCTTAATTAAGGAATTAACAGTCAATATAGATATATATAAATATTTATAGTATTTCATTCCCGAATAGACAAATTTACATATAATAGATTTATAGAGTAACTGCACAAATAAAGGAAGATTTAAAATCCATAGTTAAGATACATGAAAAGTCATAATTTCAGGAGTATAATTCATAAATTCAGGGACCTTGAATCCGTAAATCTTTGAAGCTGTAAATTTCGCAAAATCTAACAGATGTGTTATTCCATTGATGCGGTTTATGAGAATCAGGGTATTCATCGGAGAGTAAGCGCTTATGACAAAAATAAAAATAGCAATTGCAGGGATCGGGAACTGTGCAAGCTCTTTGATACAGGGCATTGAGTATTACAAAAACGATAACAAAGAATGTATCGGGTTGATGCACTGGGAGCTTGGTGGGTATAAACCAAAGGACATCGAAGTTGTCGCTGCCTTTGATATTGATGCCAGGAAAGTAGGTAAGGATGTAGCTGAAGCCATCTTTGCTCACCCGAACTGCACAACGATTTTTTGCCCTGACGTTCCGGCCATAGGTGTAAAGGTTAAAATGGGCAGGGTCCTTGATGGTGTCTCTGACCATATGAATAATTATGATGAAAAATACACCTTTATTGTTAGTAAAGAACCGGAAGCTACAAAAGCAGACATAGTTAATGAACTGAAAAATTCTGGCGCGGAAATGCTTCTTAATTACCTACCCGTAGGCTCTGAAGAAGCTGTTCGTTTTTATGCCGAATGCGCCCTTGAAGCAGGTATAGGTTTAATCAATAATATGCCTGTTTTTATCGCAAGTGATCCGGAATGGGCAAAAAAGTTTGAAGCTAAGAACATTCCAGTTATCGGAGATGATATTAAAGCTCAACTTGGGGCAACAATTACTCACAGAATTCTTGCAGATCTTTTCGAAAAACGCGGGGTTAAACTTGATAGAACATACCAGTTGAACACTGGAGGAAATACAGATTTCCTTAATATGCTCAACAGGAACAGGCTTGCATCCAAAAGGGAATCAAAGACTGAAGCTGTTCAATCCGTGCTTTCCAAAAAGCTTGAAGATGAAAATATCCACATTGGCCCCAGCGATTATGTAGCCTGGCAGAAGGATAATAAAGTTTGCTTCTTAAGGATGGAAGGTAGGTTATTTGGGGATGTGCCGATGAACCTTGAACTCAGGCTTTCAGTCGAAGATTCTCCTAATTCCGCAGGGGTAGTAATTGATGCTATCCGTTGCTGCAAACTCGCTCTTGATCGCGGTATTGGAGGAGTTTTATATTCCCCATCATCCTATTTTATGAAACATCCAGCTATCCAGTATCCTGATAACGAAGCATACATAAGGACAGAAGAATTCATAGATGGAACTCGAGAACGCTGAAACGTGAAGAACTATTAGGTAATGCTTAAAAATCCTGGAAAATTCCAGGATTACAACCTTTTTTACTACTGAGCTTGCAGGTTAATTTTACCTCAATTTTGCAGTATTATTTAAACTAATCAGCCATTTTAAGTAAAATTATCTAATAATATTACGATTATTTTCGCAACACGACCTGGTTTTTAACGAATAATTTCTGCTTGTTTTGTGGGTCAGCGAAGCCCTTCAGCCGTAATCCTGAACTCAGCTCTTGAGCCTTCAGGACGGCATCTATGTTTGGAAATGATTGCGCGCCTGGTTCCTTCCCCTGTTTTTTCCAGTTTAATAATTGTTTTGGAAATATGTTCAAGAGAAGTGCCTCCCAGGGCCCGTACTCCTCCGGCAATAATATCCGAATATACCTGGTTAGTTATTATTACCGCAAAACCATATTTACGGGCCAGGGCATGTAAAAAACCTATCTGACTTGCAAGCTCCCTTCGGCTTTTCATGCCTGTTTCTTCGTCTTCAAGTTCGAATCTGTAAAAAGAAGTTGCAGAATCCAGGACTACAAGCCCGATGTTCTCGTTAGCTATTCTTTCTACTTCTCTTACAGCCGCATATTGCTCTTCAAAACTTAAAGGCTCATAGATAATGATATTTTTAGCTATCTCTTTTGCATTTTCTCCTGCTATCTGCTTGAAACGTACAGGGGAAAGCCCTTCCGTATCTATGAAAACTACCCTCTGCCCCTGCTTCACACATTCAACTGCAAGCTGGATGCAAATATTCGTTTTCCCTGTGCCTGCAGCCCCAAAAATTTGGGTTACAATCCCTTTTTCGAAACCTCCCCCCAGAAGCTCGTCAAGAGGTTTGCAACCAGAAACCAGTATTTTCTCTATGAAATGACACCTCTTTTCATGCTTAAGACATGTATAATCGGCCAATGATATAACGCTTTTTTTATAATCATTAACCTTTCTAGAAAGAGAAACGTTTTTAATAAATTAAAAATTGAAAAACAAAACAAATATTTGCGAATAATATTTTGTAGAA
>CAZFNE010000073.1:0-12392 GCA_964520335.1 uncultured Methanosarcinales archaeon
ATCCCGGTCATGGGGAATAACTGGCTCTTTCTAATAAATAAATTTAATTGATGATTTTGACTGAAAAGAAACAAAAAATCTATCAGGCTTATAAAATGTCAGGAGCGTTTAAAAATAAAGGAGAAACTTAAAAAGTCTCGAATGATATAAAAAAATTAATTAGTGAGAATTTACAGTTATTTATGGTCAAAATCCTTCGGAAGGAAATTTTTTGTCTTTCCAGCTTACATATAAAGTTTTATTTAAATTATCTAAATAATGAAAATGAGAAGTAGAAATAGAAGTAAAAAAGAGGTAAAAATAGAAGTAAAAAATAATAATCATTTAATGAAAACTGATTTATGGAAATGAGAGTCACGAAAAAAGATCAATACCGAATTTCAGTACTTCCAGTGCTGTCGTGAACAATATAAGTACACTTATTTTTATCCAGTTCTTCTTTTCTGATTTCGGAATCTTTTTTTTCCTTTTCAAACTCCATATATTTTTCGTACACTAAAAGCATATCTTCAAGTTCTGTAATATATCTGAAAAGAAGAAGCTTTGCGAGTTCTAAACTTTCTTCTGCAGAGATAGGCTTTTTTAACCCCTCACACTCACAGATTTGCAAGCTTAAGTCTTCAATATAAAACGGATAGGTCGCACAAAGCATTGGGCGCATAGAGTAGGCAGAACACCTCTTTTTATTTTCTTGAAGGAAAATGCAGTCCCCATTATTTTTCCTTTTAAGAACCCAGCCAAAAGCATGGATATCGCCTTCAGAACAAGCATTTTTAAGAAAATTTCCAGAATTTTTTTTCTCGTTATTCTCCACTTCAGATTTTTCAGGAACTGGTTCTTCAGGCTTTTCAAGGCTGTAGGGTTCTACAATTTCAAGTTTTGAAAGGCCTTTAAATTCCTGGAGCCTGGGAATTTCAGAAGGAATTAAATATACCCTGTTATCCCCAAAAACTTGCCTGCAGCATTTTCCGCACTGCTGGCAGGAAAAGCCTATTTTCCTTATCTCGACTGCAATTTTTTCTGGATCGAGTTTGCGCGCTAACTCTATTTCATTTTTGAGATTCTCAATCAGAAGAACCTGGTATTTGTTTTTCTCGGAATGTTTAATGTTGTCCTGAGCTAAGGCGGCCATGCAACCATTCGTGTTTCTAAAATAGATTAATTTAACGCAAGCAATTTTCAAAGAATGAACTCATATAAATTCGGTTGGTAAAACAGCCGATAAAATAAA
Source organism: uncultured Methanosarcinales archaeon (assembly GCA_964520335.1). Taxonomy (GTDB): domain Archaea; phylum Halobacteriota; class Methanosarcinia; order Methanosarcinales; family Methanosarcinaceae; genus Methanosarcina. Next base: position 1,232 of record CAZFNE010000073.1, read on the forward strand.
TCCTAACGCCCATAGTTCTTAATAAGAAAGTATATATAAGGAAATAAGTTTAAAATTAAGTTTATATGTGGCAGACACTACTTAAAAAGTTTGAAAAATACCCTGCACAGGCTAAAGTCCTGAAATTATTATTTGAACGGGGATTCCAGGTTACAGGAGAAGGGAAAGTTACTTCTGGCAGCATTGAGATAGCCCACACCCAGCTTGCAAAAGAAGCAGGAGTTGACCGGCGGGTAGTTGATGCAACTACAAAAACTATTATCTCAGACGAACTTCTGAGCACTATTTTCAAAAATGTTCATTCTTTCCCTTTTCTCAGAGATGTGGCTCCCTCTCTCGGACTGGGTGTGATTATTATTATTCCTGAAGACGCTGCGCATGTAGGAATTCTTGCTGAAGTCGCAGGCCTCATTTCTAAAAATAATGTGAGCATCCGCCAGGCCGTCTCCGATGATCCTTACCTTACAGACAACCCCAGGCTTACTATAATTACAGATAAAAAAGTACCTGGAGAACTCGTAGACAAAATCCTGAGTCTGCCATCTGTTAAAGGGGTTAGTATTTATTGAGATTTTAATACCTCAGTCAAATACCTGTTTAGTTCCTTATAAATTTCATCAGACCACTAGGTTGACTATTAGGTGACTACCAGGAATACTTTACTTTGTCATTATTTGCTATTGGCTTCTAAAATAACTTATTTTTAATAATAAGATCTTAAAAATTAGCAAAATTCTTTAAAATAGTATTGGAAACAGTTACTCTAATTGTTCCAAAAAGTCAGGATATTTAAAGCCCAATAAAGAGATTTGAACTTACCGAAAAAAAAGCTGAAATAAAATAAGAAAATTAAAGCTGCACATAATGTGCAACTTCTCCCAGATCTTCTTCAATTCTAAGGAGCTGGTTATATTTTGCAGTTCTTTCTCCACGAGCTGGAGCACCCGTCTTGATCATTTCTGCCCCAATGGCAACTGCAAGGTCAGAGATTGTAGTATCTTCAGTCTCTGCAGACCTATGGCTTACAATTACAGTATATCCGTTTCTGGAGGCCATTGTCGCAGCATCAAAAGCTTCGGAAAGGGTTCCTATCTGGTTGATCTTTAAAAGCAGGGCATTTGCTGCGCCCATATCAACCCCTTTTGAGAGCCTTTCGATACTTGTAACAAAAAGGTCGTCTCCGACAATTATCGTGTCCCAGAGCTCGTTGGTAAGAGCCTCAAAGTCTTCAAAAGCTTCTTCGTAGAAGGGGTCTTCAATAGAAAGGATAGGATAAGAGTTTACAAGTTCCACATAGTAATCCAAGAGTTCCGGAGCAGAGAGTTTCTTTCCGTCGATATTGTAGAGTTCTTCTTCGTAAAATTCGGAAGCTGCTGCGTCAAGCCCTATTGTAACTTCAGACTCTGTGTAACCTGCTTCCTCAATAGCCTGTACAAGCGCATCAAGGGCTTCTACAGATTCACTCATTTTGGGCGCATATCCGCCTTCATACCCTACATTAGTAGAAGAACGACCGTATTTTTTCTCAAGAAGCTTACCAAGCACGTGATAAATCTCAGCTCCCATCTGGAGGGCTTCGTAAAAGGTTTCTGCACCTTTTGGCTGGATCATAAATTCCTGGATTGCAAGGTCATTTCCTGCATGCTTGCCCCCATTTAGAACGTTCATTGTCGGAACTGGGAGGGTAAAAGCGTTTGAACCTCCGAAATAACGATAAAGAGGAATATTAACCGAATCTGCGGCGGCCTTGGCTACGGCCATGGAGACGCCGAGTATTGCATTTGCCCCAAGGTTTGATTTGTTATCCGTCTCGTCGAGCTCAATCATGAGTTCGTCAATTTCTCGCTGGTTTCGTACATCTAGCCCAAGCAATTCTTTCTGGATAATCGTATTCACATTTTTGACTGCAGTAAGGACTCCTTTTCCACCATACCTGTTGGGATCTGCATCTCGCAATTCAAGGGCCTCGTTCGTGCCAGTAGAAGCCCCTGAAGGGACACTGGCCCTTCCAAATCCCTTTGGTGTAAACACGTCAACTTCAACAGTGGGATTTCCCCTTGAATCCAGGATCTCCCGAGCATGTATTTTTTGGATCTTATATTCTCCAGAATCCTGCTGTAGACCAATATACGACATCATTTCACCCTTTCTAATTTGTGATCTATCTATTAGATATATTCTGTTATTTGAAGCTTAACCTTAATTTAACCGTTAGATGCATGAATTGTATTTAATTCTTTATTCGGTATATACAAATAATTTACATAAGTTCAAATTAATTAGTTTTTCTAAGATTGACGGAAATAATTTAAAGTCAATAAATTATTCATTTTATTGCCAGAATTATCTGGTTTCAAAATTAAACGTAAAATCTTTCATACACTTAATAATTATTGGAATTATTATGCATTAAATAGACTTGAAGTACTTATAATGTATTCATTTCACTCATTTCGAGAATATCTATTTCCTGCAGGTTTTGGGTTTAAAGGTTTTGGTTAGTTCGGGTTAGTATTACAAAACCTATTTTTTTCTGGAGATTTGTGCCTGACAGCTTTTATATTAACCTTGAGAAAAAAAGGATTTCAGAGGATTAGATAGCTTTTTTCCCTATCAGGGGTACTTAATAAAATTAAAAAGAGAATTTTATCTACATAAAATATATAAACATGAAAGTATTATTCACTTTTGATGACTGACGATTCTCCAGTTAATTTAACCGAAAACGAGTATTCAATTATTGATATGCTCCAGAGTCTGGGTCTTCCGAGAACGGAAGCCACTGCGATTGTATGTCTAAAAGACTGTCGAGAACTCAGATCCCTTCACATCGAACTTGCTTCGGGGCTAAGGCAGCCAGAAGTCAGTGTAGCTATGCGCCCTCTTAGGGATAGAGGTTGGGTTGATGAGAGATCTGAAAAGAAAAATAAAGGAAAAGGCAGACCTGTAAAATATTACCAGTTAACGGTGCCTTTCCCACAAATAGTAAGCGTTCTCGAAGAGGAATTTTTAAAAGACAAAAAAGAGAAAGTAGTCGCTCTCAGAAGACTCAGGGAATTAGATTTCGTGCTGCAAAATTAATTCGAGGAAACTGCCAGATCCTGAAAAGCTTTTTCATTCTAGCTGGGCAATAAGTCAGGATGTGCTCTGGATTACAATGCATCCTTTATAACGTATCACTCATAATAATTTAAATGAATACTTTGGAATGCCTTGTATGTTGAATCTTTCAAGAATCAACCTTTTTGTCCTTTAAAATTTATTCCAAATCCAGAACATGCATAAAGCTGATAGGGGCAAATCCCTGCTCTTCATCCTTAATCCTTCTGGCAGAAATTCCATCCAGTTCAAATACATAAGCCTCTACAGTCATAAAAACTTCGCTTTCCCTTCTTAAGCACCCGATTTTTACATCTTCTCCCCGGCCTGTTCCTGCATGTAAATGGATTACTGGCTTTCCATCTTGGGGAAAAATACTTCCAATCCCGAAAATTTCATGAACATTATCGAACTTGGTCCAGAGAAGCTCTGGAGGAGTGATATCCTTTCGTGGGCCCGTAACTAACTTGCCTTCTTTTAAAGCTCCAAGCAGTGTGAAAACAGCAGACTCGATATGTTCCAGTTCTGCGAGTTTTATAAGTTCTAGAATCAGGTCATCGCCCTGGTCAATTCTGACAATAAAAACCCTTCCAATCTTTCCTTTTGCATACTCCATACTATCCCCTTCACTGATCTGTAATTTTTCCGTCCACAAGCCTTATTATTCTATCGGTTTTAAGAGCCAGGTCTTCATTATGAGTTACTACAATAAAGGTTTGATTGTACTCATGGTTTAGCCGCCTTAGCAGTTCGTAAATTAAGTCCCCGGTTTTTGTATCGAGATTACCTGTAGGTTCGTCCCCAAGTACGATTGCAGGAGAACAGCTCAGAGCCCTTGCTACTGCAACCCTTTGATTTTGCCCGCCTGAGAGTGCTCCAGGTTTATGATCCATCCTATCTTCAAGCCCAACATCCTTAAGCAATTTCCTGGCCATGGCTCCGGCTTCTTTTGCATTCTTCCCGGCAATTAGAAGCGGCATCATTACATTTTCCAGCGCAGTAAAATCAGGCAGTAAATGATGGTACTGAAAAACAAACCCGAGCATTTTATTCCGCATTGCTGAACGCTCTTTATCTGACATTTTAGTGACATCATTTCCATCTATAAGAAGAAGGCCTGAACTCGGGGTATCCAGAAGCCCTATAAGGTGCATAAGCGTACTCTTTCCTGAGCCAGAAGGCCCGACAATAGCAACAAACTCTCCTCTTTCAATTCTCAAATTTGCATTATCAAGGGCACGAAATTCTATTCCATTTTTATAGATTTTCGTCAAGTCTCTGAGCTCAATAATTGGACTTTTTTCGTTCATAGTTTTCCTGAGTTTTCAAAGCTTATACTTAAAAATAGAGAACTCTTAAGTAAAGAGCTTTTGGGAAGATAAAATACCCGTATAGTCCCGGGTTTAAAACAGACTTGAAAAAGATTCTCTATTCATCTTTTTCCGCAACAAAATTAATATTTATTTTAGGTCCTGTCTGGTTGTCAGATAGGCTGCAGTAAGTATAAAAGCACAACCCAGCAGGGTGGAAATATGCAGGGGATTTTTCAAAACTGCCGTATCAAAGAAAATCCCGGATACAGGCTCTACAAGGGCAAGAATGCTCCCTGTCTGTGCCCTGACTCCGGAGATCCCCCTAAGGTAAATAATTGCGGCAAACGTAATAGTAAAACCAAAAAGAATTAGGGTGTTCAGATTTTCGGCGAAGAGGTAAAGAGGAGTGGAAAGCGCAACTGGCAGCATAAAGAGTATACTTGTTCCTGTAAGCCAGAATGTTTGGGCTATCCCTGAATAGTCATGCCTCAAATAACGGATAGTAATTATTGTCGTCCCGAATGAAAGGCCTGAAATAAGCCCGAAAAAAAGCCCTTTTTGAAAATTTGAGTCCGAATCCAGGCTCATTAAAACTTCTCCAGGGCGGGCAATAAGGATTATCCCGGTCAATGCGAGAATTAAAGGTAAAAAGCTTTTATTGACGTTTTTTTCTCCAAGGACAGATGGAGCAAGCAGACTAACGTATACAGGAGCTGTATAAAGCAGAAGTACAGCGACCGAAATCCCGCTGTATCTTATCGAAGAAAAATAACAGGAACCTGTAACGGCGTTCAATAATCCCAGCAGTAAAAGATACTTCTTTTTTTCCTTAAGTTTAAGCTGGCCCAGATCTTTACTTAACAAAAGATAAACAAAAATCATGCCCAGGCCAAAAAAGAGCCTGGAAAACAGAATAGGTCCAACTGACATATTGTCAATCCTGTCAAGAAAAACTCCAATTGATCCGTAAATCAGGCTCCCAGTTAGAATTTCTACATGAGGCTTAAAAAAGTTTCTCTGTACAGGCATGATCCAAAATAAAAAACTTAAAATATATATTTTTTGGATGCAAGCGTGGAAGCCCAAAAAGTAAATAAAATAAAACAAAAAAGTAAAAATGAGACAACAGTTTAAATAAAACTTAATTTAACTAATAATCTTTCTAAAAACATAAAATGGGTTTAAGTATCTAAAATGGGGACAACTAAAAAATAAACTCGCAAAACTGGAGAAAATTAAAAAAGAAAATTGAAAAAAAAGTTTTCATTTCTCCTGAATGCCTGAAATCTCTTTTCCGAGTACTGGAGTTTTCCCACCGAAATTTATCTTATTTTCAGAGACCAGCTTTTTGAAGAAAGCAAGATTATCAAGGCTTACTACAACTGCTGCAGCAAGAATAAAAAGGCAGCCAATGAGCATGCCCTTATGGATAGGGCTTCCCAGGACAGTATGATCAAAGAAAATACATGATACAGGCTCAACTAAAGTTAAGATGCTCCCTGTAATTGCACTTACTCCCGCAACCCCTCTTATGTAAAAAACAGCCCCAATACCGGTAACAAGAACTCCGAAAAGCATGAGGATCGGAAGTTTAGCAGCAAGCAAATTTACAGGCTCAAAGAAGGCAAAGGGGGAGAGGAAGACAAGACTAATTGCACTCTGCCAGAAAAGCTGGGTAAGCCCATTGTATTCGTCCCTGAGGAAGCGAACTGAGATAATTACTCCACTGCTGAAGAGGCCGCCAATTAACCCGAAAATTACTCCTTTGAGATAACTGCTGTTAAAATCAAGCTGTTCAAAGCCGCCTTCAGGTCTGGTTACGTAAAAAACTCCTATAAGGCCAAGGAAAAGTGCAAAAATAGTTTTTTCAGTATTTTTTTCACCCAGAAGGAGGGGAGCAAGGAAAGTGAGGTATATAGGATCAGTATATAGAAGCAGGACTGCAGAAGATGCGCCAAGATACCGAATTGCAGAGTAATAGGAAAACATTTGAGAGACGTAAAGGATCCCAAGAAGCAGAAGGTAATTTTTCTTTCTTTTTAGAGAAAGTTGACCTAAATTATCAGTGAGGGAAAGATAGAACAGAATTGCTAAAAGGCCGAAAAAAACCCTGTAAAAAATAATCGAGCCAACATGCATTTCCTGTAACCAGTGCATGAAAATACCGACAGTACCGTAAATAAGGCACGCCGTTAATAACTCAAAGTGGTGCTTAATGGGGGGAGTCATACCAATTTAGAGGCAGACGAATATATATATATTTTTAGTAAGATAGCACATTATAACAATAGACAATAAGTCTATGAGTACGCAATAACACGATTAATGAGGAATCGAGAAAGAAATGAACAAATATTAGATTATTGAACTATAAATATATCAGTGAGATAACTTGAAAAATAATTGAACCAAGCAAGTTAAATTTACAAAAAAGCAAAATTCGTTGAGCAGGACTATATCTCTATTTGAATAAGAGCTTACTCTCACATTCCTGAGCCGGTATCAGGTTTTTTAAGAGTGAGTACAACGCGCTGCCTGCTTCCTGTCCTGTAGATTGTAAGTCCTTTGAGGCCCTGTTTCCATGCGTAGATTAAAGCCTGCCTGATATCTTCTTTTCCTGCAAAATCAAGCATGTTAATTGTTTTTGAAATTCCGGCATGACAGTGCCTCTGAAAGGCTACCTGTACATCTATATGAGCTTTCCAGGAAATATCAAGGGCTGACCTGAAAAGGCTTTTTTCCTCCTGGCTTACAAGCTCAGGGTTTTCCACGTTTTGTAAAGTGCCATGTACATATACATGCTGGAGCAGCCAGGAATAATCCGCTTCTGAAAGCTTTGGCTTAAAATGGGCCTCAAAAATAGGATGCACAAGCAGAAACTCCTGTCCAACGGTCTGGGTTCTTTTATATACCCAGCTAAACACAGGTTCAATTCCTGCAGAGCACCCGGCAAGAATACTGATTGTACCTGTAGGGGCGACTGCAGTCAATGCTGCATTCCGCATGGGAAGTTCCCAAACTGAGTTTTCATGTTCTGGAAAAACCCCTTTTTCCAGGGCAAGCCTCCTTGATTCTCTGATTGCAGCCCAGGTAATTTGTTCCATAAGCTTTTCTGCAAGCTCTAGGGCTTCCGGCGAATCATAAGGCAGCTTTAACTTTAAAAGCAGGTCATGGAAACCCATAACTCCAAGCCCTACTTTTCTTGTCTTCGTAGTTGCAATTTCAATCTCAGGTACAGGATAGATATTTTTATCAATCTCATTATCCAGGAAACGAACTGCTTTTCCTACAGTTTCCCTCAGGAGATCCCAGTCTATTTTTTCATCCAGAATCAGTATGGAGAGGTTTATACTTCCAAGATTGCAGGACTCAAAAGGCAAAAGAGGTTCTTCCCCACAGGGGTTTGTGGCAGATATATCTCCAAGGGCAGGCGTGAAATTATCTTTATTAATCCTGTCATAAAATAAGATGCCTGGTTCCCCGTTCTTCCAGATTCCTTCCACAATTTCAGAAAAAATATTCCCTACTTTTAGGCCTGTCTGGCTGTTCCAGATTACATCAGTTTTGTCCTTTTCTACAAGTTCCATGAATCCGTCAGGAATAAGCACTGAAATGTTAAAATTGCTGAATTCTCCCTCCCTGTGTTTTGCCCTTATAAAAGAGATTATATCATTATGTGAAACGTCGAGTATCCCCATATTGGCCCCTCTCCGCCTTCCAAACCGCTTTACAATCTCCGTAGCTTCATTAAAAATCTTCATTACAGCCACAGGGCCACTTAAAGTTCCTTCTCCGGACTGGGCCGGAGGAAAGTCTGAGCAAATATTTGAAAAATTAAACCCTGTACCTCCTCCGGTTTTTTGAATTAGGGCTGCAATTTTAAGGGCATCAAAAATCTTTTCTATGCTATCCTCAACAGGAATAACAAAACAGGCAGAAAGCTGTCCAAATTCCGTACCCGCATTCATGAGCGTAGGAGAACTTGGAAGGAAAACCTTGCTAGCCATAAGGTTTATGAATTCCAGATATTCCTTTTCGTTTGTAGCAATTGCCTTTGCCACTCTTCTGCAAATATCTTCCCAATTGCTTTCCCCTTCGCGCAAATATCTGGCTTTAAGCGTTTCAGCAGCCAGGATTCCCCACCCTTTTTCTGTTTCCAACACAAAAATCTTTTCCCCTGTATTCGGCAGGCTTTTATCTCGTAAAATGAGTTCGTTGTTTAATATTATACGGGATTTTTTATCATTTTATCTGGAAATCTGCTCAGAAATTAAGGTCATAAATAAAAATAATGAACAAATATTCGAAATTAGAATAAGAAACTAAAATAGAATCAAAATTGAAATCAAATAATTGAATAATTCTAATAAATTGTTAAACCAGAAAAAGCAAAATAAAACATTAATAAAGCAGAAAAAGCCTGCTTTATAGTTTTCAGTGTAATTTAAAATGTTAAATGGGATTAAAGCATTGAAAAATTAAACAAGCTCGGCTTTTACTATTTTAACTTCAGTTTTAGGCCTATCCTGTCGGTCTGTTTTTACTTTCCCTATGGCTTCAATGACATCCATTCCCTCTACTACCTTCCCAAAAACAGGATGCATTTTATCGAGATAATTGTTATTTACAAGATTGATGAAGAACTGGCTGCCCCCTGTGTTTGGGCCGGCATTTGCCATGGAAATAGTTCCCTTATCATTCCTGTTGTGCTTTGTAAACTCATCCGGAATTTCATAACCTGGCCCACCCATGCCAGTGCCTGTCGGGTCTCCGCCCTGAATCATAAAATTTGGTATAACCCTGTGGAAAATAACCCCATCATAAAAACCCTTTTCTACGAGCTTTGCGAAATTTCCTGCCGTAATAGGCATATCTTCAAAGAGTTCAAGTGTTATATCTCCCATAGTGGTATGAAAAACCACTTTCTTTCCCTTCCATACAGCCATTTCTCTACCTCACCATAATATAGATGATATATTTTCTTATTGATTTTATTGCCTGTCTTTTTATTGGCTTTTTGTGCACTGTATGCTCGCTTTACATGTAAATGCTTCGCCACCGAGTCCCGTCTCTGGAGGACGGTGTCCTTTCGGCAGAGTTGCGGCTCTGCAGTGCGCTGTCTGTTTCGCTTCGCTCAAGCAGACTACTTTTAGAGGTATTTAGTTCTTTCTCGTTCGCTCGCTCAAGAGGACTTATAAATTTAATTATTTTGAGAACTTGTTTCTTGTTGCGCTTCGGTGATACAAGAAAACTATATTTTGCACAAATTAAGGCTGGGAAATAATAAGATCTGGATTGTTTTCAGTTTGAAAGCAGGGTTGGAATTTATAAAGTTTTAAATTCAGGCTCTATTTTTAATTCAAAACATATGAGAAGATTTTATGGGAATACTTATATTTTTATATTCATTGCTGTCTATATTTAATGGGAAAGAAAACTGGTTAAGTTCCACAAATAATGTGTAGAGATTTCTATGAATCTAGTTAGGGTTGTTTTTTTGTTGGCGATTGTAGGAATTCTGATTTTATCCACTTCGTATTCCGTATCAACAGGGACTGCTTTGAAATCAGAAGCCATATCAGAAGAAAACGAGACTTCCACGCCGGATAGTTTGGAAGGGTTAACAAACGGGTTTAGCGAAACTCAGACTATCTTGGAAAAAATAAAGTCATGCTTGGATCGTTTAAGCGCTTCTCTGCAAAGTTTTGAATTCAGGCTTGTTCTCCTAAGCGAGAGATTGCATGAATCTGCTAAGAAATATACCTTTTTGCAGCCGGCAGTTAATGCAACAAACCTAAGCATAGAAATTGTTGATTCAATAGTAATTGATTTACAGTCGGACTCTGATACTCTGGGTAATGTAAACAGTACTCTGGATTCTTTAAATGAAGGTATTATCTCTTTAGACAAAAAAATTACTTCTTTTAATGAAAAAGTCAGTTCAGTTGATTCTACTTTCCATTCAAACGTTAAACATATGGAAAGTTTGAGCAAAAAGGTAAATTCTACGCTTGAAAAGACAAATATTACTAAGAATATAACTGCAGATATGAATAAGACCGTTAAAGAATTAGGTACCCTTTTTAAATAAATTGCGAGGGCTCACCCAGCGGCAATCCGCTGGGTATTCAAATAAATAAATAGATTGAACTCTCAATATTTTATGAAAGCCTGAATCATAAGAAAATTATTTATTGAGTTTTGACTTCTAATAGACTATGGTTGATTACAAATTAATTTTTTATACGAGTGTGCCCCTTTTTCTGCTCTCTGCGGCTTATATTTTCTTTGGATGGGCAGGACTATTTGAGTGTACGGATTTAATAGTCATTATTTTTATTATGTTTGTTTTATCAAGCGTGCTTTCGGGAAAAAATGAGTAAATTTTGCCTCCGCTTACAAAAAACTCCTCGGAATTGATTAAGAGAAAAATTATTATGAAAAAAAATATAAGCGAGTGCATATATTAATTTCATAGAGGCATGTAAAATGTCTAATCCCTTAGCAACAGTTTGGAACCGGCTCCTGAGACCGGAATCTCCTCCAAAACGCCCATTGCGTTATGAAATTGAGCCGAGATTATCCTGTAATGAGACTATACTTGTGCGTCAGGCAGTACTTTTTTTAGAGAAACAGGGATATCTCTACCCAAGGCAAGGAAGAGTTGACCGGATTGAAAACCGTCTCTACATAATATTTCCGAGTAACGAAGATCCAAAGAATTCTTCCGAAAAGATTGAGCTTTTTTA
>CAZFNE010000074.1:0-5731 GCA_964520335.1 uncultured Methanosarcinales archaeon
CAATGCCTCCAAATATTCGGGAGAAATTTAAAAATTTTTCTGAATATTCCCCTACGCCTGTAATCGAACCCCTTAATGAGGAAAGAATAGCCGGGTATTTCGAACTCAGAGATGTTTCAAATAAGCCTGCTCTTGTAATGAGAGCAGATTTTCCAAGAGATCTCTACTCACATGGAGAGAAAACTCTTACTTACATGTATCTTTTCCTGCTTCTAACAGGGCTTATGACAGGGGCGGGAGTTAAATTTGCCCTTGATAAGTTATTTGTTTCCCGACTGGTAGGGATCGACAATTTTGTAACAAAAGTCAGGTCAGAAAAAGATCTCTCTAAAAGGCTGGCTTTAGAGAATAGTGATGAGCTTTACAGGCTTTCTAAAGAGATAAACGGAATGCTAAATGAAATAGACCTGGCAGAACAGGAGTTAAAGGAGCAGGAAAGGGAAAAAAAGGTCTTACTTGACTCTTTGAGTGATTTTGTAGTCTTTATAAGCCCGGAATTTAAAATTATGTGGGCAAATAAAGCTGCTCTTGAGTATATGGAAATGAGCCTTCAGGAAGCAAAAGGAGTTTATCTCAGAGACTCTCCTGGAATCAATAGCAAGCTGTGCGATTATTTGCATCTTGAAGAAATCTTTATAACAGGAAATAAAAGGTCAAGGGAGTTTGCAGAAAAGAATAACCGGGTCTGGTTTACCCAGGCTATCCCTGTAACCGAAGAAGATGGGAGAATTATTGGCGTTATGGTAATGTGCAGGGATATTACGGAAAGAAAAGCTGCAGAAAAACTTTTACGGGAAAAGCAAATTGCAGAAGTTGCAAATCGGACAAAAAGCGAGTTCCTGGCAAATATGAGCCACGAGCTGCGAACTCCCCTTAATTCAATAATAGGTTTTGCAGACTTGCTTTATGAACAGGCATATGGAGAACTCAGCGAAAAACAACTCAAGTCTGTTGGAAATATATCAAGAAGTGGGAGACATCTTTTAAATTTAATCAATGATATCCTGGATCTATCAAAAGTCGAAGCAGGAAAACTTGAACTTGATTATAAGAAATTTGAGCTTGTTACAAAATTTACCATGATACAGAACCTTCTGGCTCCTATCGCAGACAGGAAAAATATTAAAATTAAAATAGAGGTTAAAGATGACCTTGGCACTATTTGCGCCGATGAGGCAAGATTTGCTCAGATAATGTATAACCTTGTAGATAATGCTATAAAATTTTCCTATGAAAATGGATTTATAAAAATCGCGGCAAGAAAAAAAGGAGATTTTGTAGAAATAACCGTTACAGATACTGGTATTGGAATTAAAACCGAAGACCAGAACAAACTCTTTAAGCCTTTTAGCCAGGTTGACTCTTTCTCTTCCAAACAATACCAGGGAACAGGGCTTGGGCTTTCATTAGTTAAGCAAATTGTTCATCTTCATCATGGATATGTCTGGTTCCATAGCAAATATGGAGAGGGAAGCATTTTTGCTTTCACGATTCCGATAAATTGTAATAAAGAAAAAGCCATAAATGACAATTTATAATATGTAATAAAGCCTGTGTTTACTTCTTTTTTGTCCTTTAACTTTGTAGAGTTAGGCACTAATACCTTTATAAACATTGTTGAATTCTTAGCTGGGCAGTTTTTGCATAAAGCACTAAATTATCATGCAATTTCAAGAGTATGGACTTTTTTATGCTCTATATATTTAAATATCAAATTTATTAAATATTCAATGAGGAAGGAAAGAGGATTAAATGATCAGAATACTGAGGTTTATCGCAAGAATACGCTATTTAGTACTTATTCCAGTTGTCGGACTGGCTATTGCATCTGGTATTTTATTTGTTATAGGGGGGATTGATCTCATTCGATTCCTCTTGACTTTTATTACTGAGATGGGAGGGACACATACAGACGAAAACATAATTGTTGAAATTGTAGAAATTGTACATCTTTTCTTGGTAGGCACAGTACTATTTCTTACCTCAATAGGGCTTTATGAATTGTTTATCCAGCCTCTCCCTTTGCCTGCCTGGATCAAGACCCATAATATTGAAGAACTGGAATTGAATCTTGTAGGGCTTACTGTAGTTGTGATTGCTGTCAATTTCTTGAGCGTAATTTTTGAGGAAAAAGGGATCAATATCAGTTATTATGGCATAGGTTATGCCTTACCTATTGCGGCACTGGCCTATTTTATGAAAGTTCGCTCACAAACAAAAAAAAATACAACCGATGAAGTTTCAACTACCGATAAACAAGGATCCCAGAATAGTACTGTGACGTCCCTGAGTGACGGATTAATCGAGGAATGTACAAAAAAATAAATTAAGATAGAATTGAAATTATTATTGAATTTTTATGAAGCTTTTTCTGCGATATAATATGGATCAGCAATAACTCTTTAATAAATTTTCCAGGAAAATCCAGATTTTTGTAATTGAGGGAATAAAGACCCTTTCTGAAGGGCAATGGGGATCTTTGATAGTTGGCCCAAGCGAAACCATTTGCATTCCCGGAGATTTCGCACCTATGATTCCGCATTCAAGACCTGCATGTATAACTTCAACTTTGGGCTCTGTCTCGAAAGTCTTTTTGTAAACCTGCCTGCATCTCAACAGAAGTTCAGAACCTAAGTCAGGCTCCCAGGCAGGATATCCGGGCTCATGTTTAATCTGGGCGCCTGCAAGTTTTGCAACAGCTTCTATTTTTGAATTAATTTCAGCCATTCCGGCAATATTGGAACTTCTCTGGCTTGATAAAATCCTTATTTCATTTTCTCCCATGCGTAAAGTTGCCAGGTTATTTGAAGTTTCCACAAGTCCAGGGATGGTTTCGGATTTCCTGTAGACCCCATGTGGTAACCCTAGAAGAAGGCTTACAAGCTTTTCTTCGGCTTCTTTTTGAAAAACCTTTACAATTGAGGCTTCATGCACCAAATCCGAATTTTTACTTTTCCCAGAAGCCATTCTTTTGTTAATTACTGAAAGTTTGAGATCAAGGGAAGGGTCAGTTTTAAGATATTCAATTTTAAAGTTTTGCAAAAGTTCAGATACAGCTTCCTCTGCTTCTTTTATTTTGTCCTTCTGGAGGACAAATATTGCCTCTGCAGAATAAGGAATAGCATTATGAACGCTCCCTCCTCTCGTCCAGATAAGCCTGAGATTTTCGGAGCCGATTTTCTCATTCAAACCGGAATAGGCCCGAGCCAACAACTGAATCCCGTTTGCCCGCTGCCTATGGATTTCAACTCCAGAATGACCTCCCTCCAGGCCTTCAACTGTAAGTTTGAAACAATCGAATTCCTCATCTTTGAGGACAAAAGGCTGCGAATTAAAAGGAAGCCTGATAGAAGAGTCCTGGCCGCCTGCACATCCTGCAATAAAAACCCCTTCTTCTTCCGAATCCAGGTTTAAAAGCAGTCTGCCTTCAAAAAAACCTGGATCAAGCCCTCTTGCTCCTGTCAGGCCTGTTTCTTCATCTACAGTAAAAAGCAGTTCAAGAGGAGGGTGCCCAAGTTCTCCTTTTTTCCCGGCTTCTGCAATTGTTAAGCTTATTACAATACCTATCCCATTATCTGCCCCTAAAGTAGTGCCATCTCCGCGGAGCCAGTCCCCATTATAAATACATTTAACCTCGTCTCTGGAAAAGTCATGCATGGAATCTTTACATTTTTCACAGACCATATCCATATGGCCTTGAAGGATAAGGACGGGAGCTTTTTCGTATCCTGGCGTTGCAGGCACTTTAATAAGGACGTTATCTAGAGTGTCGGACTTTACTTCAAAACCTCTTGAGCTAGCCCATGCTTTTAGCCAGCCAGCAATCTTTTCTTCATGCTTTGAGCGTCTGGGAATTTTGTTAATCTCTTCAAAGAGCTTAAGGATTTCTTGGGTTTCTGGATGCATTGGAAATCAGTTATATTTTTTTAGATTTAAATAGAGGAGTTATTGCTAAGCCGCTGCTCAGGAAAATTGGAGTTTCGGAATGAATACCTTTGAAAGAGAGCTAATCTTAAATTAAGTTTTCTTAGCGAAAATAGAAAACCTAATTGGAAGGTTTGAAATAGGATCAAAATAGAATCATGCTGTTTAATGTAAATAAGCCTGAGACAGTGGCTTGCGAAAATAAGAAAAAAATAATGGCAAACACCGAAAATTGGAGAAAGTTAGTAGAAATCAAGGAAATCATAAAAAATAAGAAATTCCTGAAAAATAGAGTTTATGATTGAAAAAGAGATTATTCATAGAAACAAATAAACTCCATTACTCTCTTTATTTCTTCTTTACCCCGGAGGCCTTTTTTTGAAAGAAAAAATTCTTGAAATAAAGTCTACATTCATGGGTTATTTTAAAGAGCGAGAAGCAGAAATTAACGGTTCTCTTCTTGCGGTTCTCTCCGGGGAAAACCTTCTTTTTTTAGGCCCTCCGGGAACTGCAAAAACCCAGCTTGCAAAAAACATCTGTCAATTAATTGAAGGCGGAAATTTTTTCAGTTATCTTTTAACCAGTTTTTCCACTCCTGAGGAGATCTTTGGCCCGCTTTCCCTAAAAGCTCTGGAAGAAGACGAATTCCGCAGAAAAATCGATGGCTGTCTTCCGACAGCACATGTTGCTTTGCTTGACGAGATTTTCAAAGCAAGCAGTGCAATTTTAAACAGTCTCCTGACAATCCTGAATGAGCACAAATACCATAATGGCAAAGAGATTGTAGACCTGCCTTTACTTTCGGTTTTTGGGGCTTCCAATGAGCTGCCTGAAGAAGATGAAAGCCTCGAAGCCCTTTATGACCGGTTTCTTTTCAGGTACAGGCTTACATATATTCAGGACGAAGACAACTTCAAAGACCTGCTTTTCAGAAGCCCTGAGGATTTTGAGCCTTTAATAAAAATCCCGGTTTCGGCGATCTATGAATTAAGAGAAAGGGCAAAAAAAGTCCCTGTTGATGCAGATGTTGAAGAAATAGTTACCGAACTTAGAAGGAATCTTCAGCTTCAGGAAATTGAGGTTTCAGACCGGCGCTGGAAAAAAGTGATCCAGGTCCTTAAGCTTGCAGCCAGCAGCAGTGAATGCTCCAGAGTAAATAGAACAACTGTTCTTTTGCTTCAACATATGCTCTGGAACTCTCCTGAAGAAAAAGAATTCATACGGAAAACAATTTTCGAACTTGTAGTCTCAGGAGGGCTTAATTTTGAAAAATTACGCGAAGAAGCCGAAGACCTGAAGGCTGCAGTTGGAATTGCTCTAAAGAATGAGCTCCCTGTACAGGTAATATGTGATAGCTGCAAAGCACAGTTCCTTTTACGACAGGAAATCGAAACTCATCATCTTTCATATCCCAATCACAGTTACACTTTGAATCTGGACCAGGGTTCTAAGTTGTATCCTTACAACAATTTGATCAGGGAAATCGATTCCCTATCAGAAAATTCAGGAAAAACAAATAAATTATCAGAATCACAAAAAGCCCTTTTTGAAAAGGAATTTGAAGCCCTTGAAACCAGGATAAAAAGAATAAAGTACAGGCTTGAAGAAGAAAGGGAGCTTTTAAAAGAATTAATGGAGGAAAATATCTGGCTCTCAGCGCTTGATAAAAATGAAGTTCTCCTGCTTCATGACGCAAGAAGGTCTGAGCTGTCAGAATTAGAGAAGCTGGTCATGGAAAGCCAGGCCATGCTTGGCCTGCAGGGAAGGAAAGCAAAACCTCAGCCAGGTTTTTCAGGATCCCAACCTG
>CAZFNE010000074.1:5831-12304 GCA_964520335.1 uncultured Methanosarcinales archaeon
TAATATAAAAATCGACAGATATAATATAAGAGGAGATATTTATACGAAAAATTCTGAGGCTTCCTTGAACAAGCTGGATATCCCTTCTCAAGAAACTTCTCAAGAAACTTATCCAGCATTTTCAAGTAATAAACTCCTGCATAATTCTCTTTTTCTTCAAAAAAAGGCAGTTTCTCTTCTGGACGGAGAATTAAGAAGTACAATAGCTTTTCCAAGAGTTCTTCCAAGGCCTCTAAGAGAGAAAATAGCCGAAATTCTTGCTTTTGAGATCCTTTCAGGGCAGCCTTATGAGATTAAGGACTTTAAACGGTTTATTGAAGTTTATGGGGCTTTTTATCCGATTTTTATCACTTTAAAGAATTCAAGAGCCTGGCCAAAGCTTCAGATAATTGCAAAGAAAAGCAGGGGGGCAGGAATTGCAGGGCTGAAAATTCTCCTTCCGCTGGTTTATGAAATCATGGAGCGGCTGTCAGGCCTGGCAAATATGAATTCAGGGTCAGGGCTCGAAAAACTTGAATCCGAAATGGAAGCCATCCTCCAGTTATTTCAGGAAATTCTTCAAGAAACTTTTTTGGTATGGGGGCCCAGGTCGAATATGTATTCCCAAAACCAGCAGGGGCATCAGACGACTCCCCAATTTATGGAGAACTTAAACGAATCTGAACTTCAGAAAGCTATCCTGAATTTTATGCAGGAGGAAAACTACCAGGCTTTTATGGAAGAAATAATGAAAAATTTGTACAGGAAAATGGGGGAATTTATTTCCGAAATGGAAGAAAACCTCGAGCTTTTTGATATGCTTGCCCTTCTTTTCCCTGGCAGGAACTGGAGTTACTCTGTAAAAGAACTCAAAAGTGAACCCTATTACCTGCAGCTCAAATTACTGAGGAATTATTCAGCCTTTTTTGAAAAAAGCCCTGATTTGAAAAAAATTATTGATTTTATTGGCAGGCGAGAATTCGATCCCCCGGATAATCAGATACGTCTCTCCCCCTTTGGAAAAAACAGGATCCAGACTGTGAGGTTCTCGGATTCGATTAATAATTTACTCCCTATGGAAGCAGCAAAACTGCTTAATCCTTCCCTGAAGCGAAAATTCTATGCTGACATGCTTGAGGGAAAACTTCTCAGTTACCAGTTACTTGGGAAACACTATGCTGGACCCCCAAGAATTAAACCAAGAGGCCCTATGATAGTACTTGTGGACACTTCAGGTTCCATGCATGGAGCGCCTCAGACCCTTGCAAAAGCTGCGGTTATGGCCATGGCAAAAAAAATGCTTTTACAACATCGGGATATGAAGATTATCCTGTTTGCCTCTACCAGCCAGCATCTTGAAATCGAACTTACGAACAGGAAAAAAATGGCTGAAAGATTCCTGAATTTTCTGGTTTACACTTTTGGAGGAGGCACAGATTTTAACACAGCCCTTGCTTCAGGACTTAAAGCGCTTAAAGAAAAGGATTTCAAGGGCGCAGATCTGCTTTTTATTACAGATGGAAAATCCGAGGTTTCCGATGAGCTTGTCCTGGCTCGCTGGCAAGAGGCAAAGAAGAAATATAATGCTAAAATTTATTCTTTGATAGTAGGCGATGCAGGAGGAAGCGGGCTCTCCGGAATCTCGGATTATACTTATTTTGTGAAAATGGAACTAAATCCAGAAGGAACTTCAGGGACTGTGAATTTAATAAAACAGGGAGAAGAACCAGTAATTTGAGTATTTTTAAGGAAGCCTGGATATTTCAAAACTAATACTAAAACTCTAAATAATTGACTATAGAAATACCTATAAAGAAGTTCCTATTATCTCGATTAATATTGCTTAATATGATGAAGACCTAATTTTATAGATTAAGAAATATATAAATAAATTATTTAAAATTCGGGGATTGTCACCAATTGATTAAAATAAATTATAAGCTATAATCGTGCAGAGATTTAAATCTCATTTAACTCCTTTCAATTGATCAAATATATACTCAATCGGAACATGTATTCTAAAACTATATTTAATATTATTCGGAATCTGTTTCCCTTATATCTGGCTAATTGTCTTATTAATTCATTGATTAAGCAATTAATTTTATTAGTATATGCAATTAAGAGGCCTTTTTATGATTGAAATCAAGTTACACGGTACATACAATATTTATTATGCAATTCTCGGCATGAGGAACCCCATGAATTCCTGGCATTTAATGGACAGCAGTAAACCTGATGAGGCCGGAAACTGCACCCTTGGGGAAAAAGACCTGAAGCTTGCCCAGCGCCTGACGCTTGCAGGAACCGAACACGGGAAATTCTTAAGGTTTATTACAGTTTGCTTTGACCTCAATGCCCCTCTTTACTGGTGGAAAGAATTTGATACATATAAGTTTGTTGAAAAAAACTCCTGTTCAACCATGCATAAGCTTACAAGCAAAGAACTGGCCCCTCACGACTTTTCTTTTGACAAATTAACAGGCTACAGGAATGAGCAAATCAGGCACCTTAACGATTTAATTAAAGCTTATAAAACGCGGGAAGGAGAAAGCGAAGAAGATAATGCTTACAGGAAAGCAGTCTTCAGGGAACTTATCCAGGACCTGCCAAGTGCATATTTGCAAAAACGGACAGTTATAACCAATTATGCCGAACTCCGGAATATTTATTTCCAGCGCAGGAATCACAAGCTTGAGGAATGGAGAGAATTTTGCACCTGGATCAAAGAGACCCTTCCATATGCTGAAGAACTGATTTGCCTGGAAAAAGACGAAATAAAAAATGAAGTTTGCTAAATGAGCCTTAAAAAAGAGCTTTAAAACGTTTTATTTTTTTCTTTAATTTCATATTTTCCATATTCTTTGGTTTTGGCTAATTTATGGAACAAAAGCAAAACAGATATTATATATATGAATAGAGATTAATGTTCTTCTGCAAATATTTTGGAAATTGCATCCTCATAAATTTATTCACATACATTTTCACAAACATATTCTCAAAATTAAACTCAATAAAGAAAACTCTAATTATAAACTATTTATAAACTATTTATAAATAAATTATAAAATCTAAATTATACTCTGACGCATTTAAGGAATAAAAATGCCTGAACTTGGAAAAACAATAACCCTTAAACGAGGAATAGGACTTTCAACCTGCATGCTCATAGGCACAGGCATCCTGGCCCTTCCTGGCCTGGCCCTGGGCATAGGAAATGTCTATGAAGTTATTCTCGGCTGGCTGCTTATCTCACTTATTGCTATCCCTCGAGTCCAGATCTGTTCCCGGCTTGGCCTGAAATTCCCTTCTACTGCAGGCGTTGCCGGATATGCCGAAAAAGCCGTAGGGCCCTGGGGAAGATACTCGGTCTCTTATCTTGTAGGGGGATCTTTTCTTTTCGGGCTTCCTGCCGTATCCCTTATTGGTGGCCAATATATCCAGCAGCTTTTTCCTTTTTCGAATCTGGACGTTACCCACTTTGCAATCCTGCTTGCAACTCTGATGTTTATTTCAAACCTTTTTGGGACAAGAGTGCTTACTTTGATAAATTATTTTGCAGTAGCTACCCTTTTTTTGCTTTTGGGACTGCTTATTGTTTTTAACCTTAACTTTCTGAATCTGGGTTTTGGGATTGCCGGAGAAGCCCTGAGTGGGAGTGCAAGTGTAAATCCTAAGAATATCTGGAATATTTCAGTTCTCCTTTTCTGGGCTTTTTTAGGCTGGGAAAACCTTTCTTTTTCTTTAGGGGAGATAGAAAACCCCGAAAAAAATGTGCCAAGACTCTACTGGTTCAGTTTTGTTCTTGTTGCAGCTATATACATGCTGCTAGCGCTAATAAGTGTAGGAGCAAGCGTTTCAGGAGTAGCTCTTAAAGGGGCTGCAGGCTTATCAAGCCTGGTTCTTCTGACTCCGGGAGGAAATGTCCTTGTATGGCTCATAATTTTCGTAATTGCAGCAAATGCCTGTTCCTGGAACTTTACGGCAAGCCGTTTGCTTTATGCCGGGGGCAGGACAGGGATTTTCCCTAAAGTTTTTGGAAAACTTTCAAAACAAAACGTTCCTGTGTTTGCACTTGCGAGCCTGTATACCCTCTCAGTTCTTCTGCTTACAGGGACTTATTTTTTAAAAATCTCTCTTACAGATATAATGCTTATTGTAAACCAGAATTTTATCTTCCTGTGTTCCTTCGTCATACTTGCTTACTGGAGAACCGAAACGCGATGGGAAAAATGGATTTTCTCATTTGCTGCTTTTCTCTCCCTCAGTATCCTGGCTTCGGGTTTTACCTGGAAAGCTATATATCCGCTTTTTTTAATCGGGCTTGGTTATTTCTGGTTCCTTAAGCATACTGATGTAAGAGTGGAATTTAGAAGGGAATTTAGGAAGGAAATTAAAAGGAAAATTAAAAGGGAAAGTATACAGCGTGAAGATTCTCAGGACCGCTCTTTTTTCAAAGATTAAAGAGAAACGAAGGCAGGTTGAGGAGCCTTTTAATGCTTTTTAACTGCGTTCGAACTATCAAACTCTCATACTCCTTTAAATTTCAAGGAAAAAGTATAAATTATTTGCCTTCTGAAAAATAGCGACAGTTGCAATTATTTTAAATCATGCAGGAAATGAGTTTATGCGATTGGTAACCATTAAAGAATCCCCTGGAAAAGGCAGAGGAGTATTTGCACAGAAGAATTTTGAAGAAGGGGAAATAATAGAAGTTTGCCCTGTTATAGTTTTACCTGCCGAAGAGGTTAATACTTTAGAGCTTACACAACTCTATAGCTACTATTTTGCCTGGGGCCCTGATTCAGAGGAAGCAGCAATTGCCCTGGGTTACGGGTCTCTTTATAATCACTCATACACCCCAAATGCCAGATACGAAAAAGATTTCGAAAAGGGCATTTTGAAATATATCTCGATTAGAAATATTCAGGAAGACGAAGAAATAACAATAAATTACAACTGCGATCCTGAAGACAAAACCCCTGTCTGGTTTGAGCTTTCCAACCAGAATGACCTTGAAATTTGCTAATTTGATCTAACATTCTTTTTTTGAACATACGGAAAAGCAAACGGCGATATAATATTAAAAATTTGTAAATCAAAAAATAAGTTTGCTATTATACCGATTATATTAGATACTATTTTAATATCCAATATATTCTTGAAAAAATGAAGAGAATAAATTAGCTAAATACTAATACTTTAAATATTATTTACTAAAGAATTCAAGGCTTCTGGTGACTTCTTGATAGCTCTTGATAGCTCTCGACTGCTCTTCAGTTTATTTTCCGGTGAAAATCCATTAAAATGACAAAATCCTGACTAAAATTTCTATTGATTAAGAAAAGTTTTTATAAATATGATATTAGTTAGTAAGTTTGGAATAGGAAAGTAAGAAACTGCTCTTAACTATCTTAGAAAGACGTCCCAAATTATCGTGTTACCTTAAAACCAGAGCCTCATATGATTTCTTAATAAATGCTTAAGAGGGAAAAAAATGGAAAAGGCCTTCTCGACCCTTTTAGAAACGAGCTTGCTTGAAACTCTATATGTTACAGGCTTCCTGATTTTTATAGGAATTATTTTAGGAATTATAGAAAAAAAAGCTAATTTTTATGTTCAGGGAGTCCTGGGGAGAAAAGGAATAATGCTTACAGCCTGGATTGGGGTTCCAATCCATGAATTAGGCCACCTTTTAATGTGCTATTTTTTCAGGCATAAGGTCCATGGGTTTCACCTGTTCAATCCCAGAGCTAAGAGAGGTGTTCTGGGGCATGTAAAACATAGCTGGAATAGAAAGAGCCTTTACCAGAATATAGGAAATTTTTTCATAGGCATAGGCCCAATATTTAGTGGAACGGCAGCTCTTGTTTTAGGGTTGCATCTTTTCCTTGGAGATTCTTTTGAGACATTCAAAAATTACCTGGACCTTAATCCGTATTTGTTGAGCTCATACACTGTACTGAATATCTTCAAATTAACAGCCGAGCTTTTTAAAAGCATTTTTTCGCTCCAGAATCTAATTTCAGCCAATTTCTGGATATATCTGGTTCTGGCAATATGTATTTCTTCGCATATAGCCCTGAGCAAAGCAGATCTCAGGGGGGCTGGAAAAGGAATAATAACCATATTTACTTTTATTTTGCTGCTGAATGTAATCGCTTTGATCTTTAATATCGATCTTTCAGGCTTTTTCAAAGAGATTATGGCATTAAATGTATATTTGCTGGCTTTTTCAATGATCTCAATAATTTTTTCCTTAATCAGATTAATTTTGAGTGCTTTAATGTATAATTTGGCTAAATCCCCTCTTAAAATGACTTAAACATTGAATATTATTTTTTTCTGGCCATCTTTAGGTTTTTTGAGATCCGAAATTCATTATGAATAATATTGAATCAGTATTGAATATGACAGGTAAAAAAAGATAAAAGATAAACAGAAAAGAAAAAGCAAAAAAGAAGAGAAAAAGAAGAGAGACAGAAAAGAAAAAG
>CAZFNE010000075.1:0-12283 GCA_964520335.1 uncultured Methanosarcinales archaeon
TAAAGGAATTACTGACGTTTAGAGTGCCTGTTCAATGACTTGGGGACACGACCAATTTTTAATTTTCCATTTAATTTTTCCATTTAATTTTCCTTTTTATTTTCCTGTTTGCCTTCGGCTTTTGACTCCTGTTTCCCCAGATTTCTATCCATTATTTTTAAATTTTTTGCATTTTTTTGAATTTTTAATTCATTACCCGATTCTCACTTTTGTTTTTGTTTTTTGTTTAGTGTTGTCTAGCTGCTGTGCCTGTTATAATTCAAGAAGTTAGATTCAAGCTTTAATCCCGAATCAAAAGGAATTCTTTAAGAATGAGATTGCGCTCTTAATTGTGAAGAGCCAACCCATAACAGCAGGGAAGATTATGAATTTGATAAGAATTGCCTGTATAATGCTTGTAATTGCCCTTTTTATCGGAATCCTTACGAGCGGGAACCATAATAATATCCCGACTACTGCAATGAAGCTTGAAAATACAACCATACGTTCAGATTCCGAAGGTACGACCGGAAAGCTTCTTGCTTCAGAAGAAGGCAAATCAGAATTCCCTGTTTCAAACCAAACTCCTGAGCCCAATAACCCTGATACAACAAACCCCCCTGATGAAATAAACACTCCAGATAGTTCAGATGCTCCTGAAATAGCAAATACGCCTGAGGCAACAGCTACGCCTGTTGCTCTTCAGCCTGCACCTGACCCTTCGGTTTTTGAAAAAGGGGAAAGTAAAATGGCAGTAGAAAAAAATAATACTGAAAAAAAGGTAGAAGCCGCAGTCAGGCTACTTGAAAGCCAGGGAGAAAAATTATTTCCTTCGTTCAGAGAAAAAGGCTCCCCATGGTTCCAGGATTCCTTCTGCATCTTTGTCTGGGCAGCAGATGGAACATTAACTGTTAGCCCGTCAGATACAGCCAGCGAAGGCAAAAACCTTCGCGGACTAGTTGATTCTGAAGGCAAGCAAATAGGCGAGCTGTTTATCCAGACAGCCATGAGTGAAAGAGGCGAAGGCTGGATCGAATCTGCCTGGCAGCAAAATGGAAATTCGGAACTTTCCCGCAGGCTCACTTTCGTCAAAAGAGCTTCTTTTGAAGGAAAAACCTACATCCTGGGGGCAGATTATTACCTGAATAATTATATCGTCTGCAGAAGCCTTGAAGGGTCTAAACCTGTTGACCTTCCTGGCAATATGCATATTGCTGAGTTATTGAATCCTGCAAGTGCAGATAAGAATCTTGACC
The DNA here is from genome assembly GCA_964520335.1 of uncultured Methanosarcinales archaeon. Taxonomy (GTDB): domain Archaea; phylum Halobacteriota; class Methanosarcinia; order Methanosarcinales; family Methanosarcinaceae; genus Methanosarcina. Next base: position 1,236 of record CAZFNE010000075.1, read on the forward strand.
TGAACTGCAGCATATCCTGCTCGACAATCAGCCCTGGAGAAAATATTGCCCCTCACCTCGTTAGCGTTTCGGAAGTTCAGTATATTCTTGAAGGGGAGGGGCTCCTCTATATTGACGGAATTCCTGTTGAACTAAAAAAGGATCAGCTTGTTTATGTGCCTACAGGTTCTGTCCAGACCACGTATAATACCGGAAGCGAGCCTCTTAAATTCCTGGTGATAGATCAGCCTGCCGGCTCGAAGGAAAAAATTAAAGTAATCTAATAAAATTCATTAAACAAAATTATTGAATAGATGTTAAAATCAAATCCGTGACTGATAATTGGATAAAAATTTGTGATTAATAGCTAATTACGAGAGATCAAGAGAGATTTTTAGTAAACCCTCTAAATAATACCTGAATAAAAAGCTCGACTGAAAATATAACTGAAAATAGCTGGGAATATTTAATTATATTAATCTATTATATTTATTTATATGCGAGTTACCCAGAGCCTGAGTTCACTTATCCTGTTGGTCCTGATTCTTTTTACAGCATATCTCAGATACTTAACTAATTTTTTTGAGCAGGATACGGCAGTGCTTGAATCTGTTCTGGCTTCTTTAATCGTGCTTTTTTTAGCTTATTTGATAAACTCTCTGGCAGGAGACTTTATTCAGGATAGAGTGTCGTCTGCAAAAGACAGGTATACCCTGCGAAAAACCGTTTCCGTTATAGTTACAGTTCTTGCTGCTGCCTCATTTTTTGCAATCTGGATTGAGAGGACAAGTACCCTTATTATCGCTTATGGAATTCTGAGTGCAGGCATTGCAATTGCCCTTCAGGATCTTTTGCGAGGCGTAGCTGGCGGGCTTCTTATTGTTACAACAAATCCCTTTAAAGCTGGGGATCGAATCCAGATAGGAGAGAATATTGGGGACGTGTTGGATATAGGAAATTTCAGTACCAGGCTTATGGAAATTCGGGAGTGGGGAAATCTGGATCAGCACACTGGCAGGATAATTCAAATTCCGAACAGTTTTGTGCTGAATCAACCGATCAAAAACTATACCCTGGATTTTTCTTTTATCTGGGATGAAATCCGGATTATGCTTGTCTACGGAAGCAACTGGAAAAAAGCCCAGGAAATTATCCTCAAAATAGCAGATCCAATAGTAACGGAATTCGAAACGGCTGCGAAAAAAGAACTCCTGACCCTGGAAAAGAAATACTTCATAGCTTCTTATGATGTCCAAACTAGCATCTATACATCAATCGGAGAAAACTGGATAGACCTGAGGCTCAGGTATGTGGTCGACCCAAGAAAAAGACGAGCAATAAATAACCTTTTGACTTCAAAAATTCTGGAAAGCTTCGAAAAAGAAGAGGATATTGTTATTGGAACTATAAACAGCATTGATGCAGGTAAACCCTTCAATGCTTCTTATAAAGAAAAGAGTAGCGGAAGAGAAGAGAAAAAAGAAGCTAAATAAAACTAGCTTCACATTTTATGAGAGAAAGAAGGAAAAGAAGAGAAGAAGAAAAAATAGCTTCAAGGTTTAAGCACATCTATAGGCAAATAAAAGGTAAATAATAAAAATACTTTTCATCAATACCTCAATAGTTCTTTTAAATTAAAGTGCACATAACCGCCATATTGCGCAGGAAAATCGTTAATTGCAAGCCAGAAATCCCCGGTTTCAGGATAAGCTACCAAACTCCACATATTAGCTATATGTGCCTTGAATTCTCCAACGGGCTCTTTTGCCCTGTAAGAAAAATCAGGATACAATGCACAGATGGTGCAAAGAATATTATTTGTCCAGGAAGGGAAGTATTTGTCCCGGCTCAGACGGGTGTAAGGGTCATAACAGTCACCTAGTATCTTTATTGCATTTTCTACCGTTATCCTGCCAAAATATTCATGAATAAGTTGCTGATAGCGTTCAAAACGGCTCGGAGCCTGGACATAAAAGTTGTAAGGATCTTTCAGGCTGTCCTGCCAGTTCTCAATTGTCGATATATCTTTAAGCTCATTTACAGGTACTTGATCAGCTACCATATTATAGCCTGAATACCCCATCCAACCAGGGTAGCAGTTGGAATGGTTCGTCTGCCATAGAGCTTCAATTCCAGGCATAGGGTAACGGCAGCAAACTTTTCTAGCAGATGTTTCTACTATAACCGCTTTCTTTTCTTTGGCATTAGCAACATGGTAAGCAATTCCCGCACAGCGCGGATAATTCTGGAAGATATTTATTGCATCTTCTAAATTACGGGCATGCGTTAGAAGTAGGCGAGTAAATATAGCTATTCCGCAGCCTGCCATGCTTTCGTGCTGCATCGAATTCAATTGGGTCATCATGGCCATACTGTCTTCATTTATGCCTCCGTCTAATCCGATCATTCCTGGATATGTCATAAAGGCATGCCCAATTCCATTTTCGGGGCTGGCTATAACTAAAATTCGATTTGGCAGTTGCTCAGGCATATTAAAATTGTCTTCGTTTTTCCCGAAAATAAGTTTTCCATCTCCACCAGCCCATTCTCCCCATGCACAAAAGCTGCTACAGCCTCCTGCGGGTGGATTATTTACAGTTATTTGTTGAAACTTTTCTCCAGGTTGAGTTTCAAGTTTATTATTTTCAAGTCTGTTATCTGGCTGCCAATAATGAGGGTGGCAATAAATGCACCACTGGTCATAATTGGTATTCCATAGTAAAATCTGTTCAAGGGTTATATCTATTCCAGCATCTTTTGTTCCGTCAGCAATTCCTTTCATTTCTTCCTTAAATTCTTGAGGTAAAAAAGGTTCGGCAGCTTTTTGCCCTAGCCAGAGCAATTCTTCCGCTTTTTCTAGATCTGAACCGGTTTGTGCAGCAACATAAGCGGTAGTAGCTAAAAGTGTTCTATTAATCATCAGGGCTATTTTGTCCGCAAGCAAATAACCGTGCTGATATCCCATTTCATACGGTTTGCCTTTAATTCGCAGGACTTTAACTCCATTTATTTCCTCAAAATTAGCTTTTTTAAGAATTTCGGCTCTGCTCATAATTTAATATCTATATCTATATTATTTAAGAGTATAGGAGTTATAAATCATGTATTAATAAAATTTTTGAGAATGTGCCTTTTCAAAACTAAGAAATTCAAACATAAAATATTAATTTTATGCATCATATTCGTACTTCAATGGGTAAAATGCTGAGAATTCCATCTGCTCTAGGAGAGGAAATTAAAAAAGAAATAAAAGCTAGAAATTTTTTCGATAATTCTCGAAAAATTAAAAAAATTAAAACACCAGATGGAACTTTTCTGGAAATACCGGTCACAGAAGCTGCCGGGGAAAAAGTAGGAGATTTTCCAGTAATTGAGCAGGAAAATCCTGAATTTATGGAAAAAAATCGGTCTTTAAAGGAATACCTTCAGGTTTCCCTTTCAGAAGATGAAATTGCAAATCTGCCCTCAGGCTGGCAAATTCTGGGGGATATAATTATAGTGAATATTCCCGAAAGCCTGGATGAAAAGAGCCTGCTTATAGCTAATACTTTACTTTCCATGCACCCTAAATGCAAAAGCGTTATCCGAGATTTTGGAATCGAAGGGCAATTCCGCCAGCCAAAAAGAGAGCTTCTTCTCGGGAAGGAAACAGAAACTATTCATAGAGAGCACGGCTGCCTTTTCAAACAGGATGCTTTAAAAGTGATGTATTCAAAAGGCAACCTTGAAGAACGGAAAAGAATGAGCAAGTTAGGAAAAGGCGAAATTGTTGTAGATATGTTTGCAGGGATAGGATATTTTTCAATTCCTATGGCTGTTCATTCGAAACCGGAAAAAATTGTAAGTATCGAAATAAACCCTGAGTCTTTTAATTACCTGAAAGAAAATCTCAGGCTTAATAGAGTTGAAGATATAATTTCTCCGGTCTTGGGAGACTGCAGTACGGCAGCTCCAGAAGGAATAGCTGACAGCGTAATTATGGGATATGTAGGGACCACACATCTTTACCTGGAACCCGCTCTTAGAGCTCTTAAAAAAACGGGAGGGGTTCTCCATTACCATGAAACGGTACCTGAAAAGCTTTCTAATTCAAGGCCTCAGGAAAGAATAAAAAAAGCAGCTAAAGCCCTTAATAGAAGGACAGAAGTCCTGGGCACTCACATAATAAAGAAGTATTCTCCAGGAGTTCTGCATGTAGTTGTTGATGCAAGGATTTTCGAATGAACTTTTAAGCCATGTTTTAAATAATGCGGAAAGCCTGTGATTCTGATACTATATCATAGGCTGGACCCTATATAGACATCCATATTAACTATTTTTTTATAAATGTTCCGTCTGTGAACAATAGGCCACCAGCCGTAAAGAAAAATTTCTACAGGTTCCCACATTGCAACCCAGCCGATTATTAGAAGCCCTTCTGAGAAAAGTGTGTTAATCAGGGTTTCTTCAAAACTTGAGATCAGCCTGATTGTAACAAGACATAAGAAAAGGAACATAAGAGCGATTACAAGGTTCTTTCTTCCTCTTTCGAGAAGCCTCCTTAATTCTATATCTGTAAGGACTTTCTTATAGGAAAAATGGTTACCTATAGCTTCTTTAAGTTTTATTTCAACTTCTTTACTCACTTCATCAGGAGGAAGATATATCATAATTTCAATGGGCTTTTTCAGGGGAAACTCGTCTACTGCATTAAAGATATATTCTTCTGCATCTGAATCAAGCTCTTTTTCATGAAAGGGAGCAGGATCAAAAGAATCAAAAAGCTGCATCAGGGTGTTGAGTTTTAGCTCAATTACGAGTTTTCCGGCATGCTCCCGATAAAGGCTTTCTGTGCCTTCTAATGAAAACTTCTCGCTGTTCGTCCTAATAAGACTTCCCCGGGTATATTTACTTATATATTTATTACTCATATTATGGTGTATGCGATAAATTGCGGATAAATCAAGGAAATTTAAAGGAAGATATAACAAGGATAAATAGGAAATTGTATCTTAACCTGGTACCTTAATCTATTATTTGGCCTGAGCTGATAGTCCTATTGCATTAGTTTCAGTTTTCCCATAGGATTATAATTAGGAATTTATCGTATAAATCTCAGAAGAGTTAAAATTTCTAACTAAATAAATTCATAAAACTTTAAATTTATTTAAATAGAGGATATGGTGTAGGGGAGGCTCTAGTGCAGGGAAGCCACATAAGGTTATAAAAGAGTTTTCAAGTTAAATTTAATATTTTGCAGCAGCATGTACAATAGCATTATACAATTCTTCAGGCTTTCTCGAGCTGATAATCATCTTTTTCCCAGAGATAAGCTTTAAAATTACCCCTAAATTAACTCCCCTGGAGGGTTTTGAAACTTCTACATCCTTTCCTGTAAAAACTTCGTACCCCTGGATTTTGCATTCTTCTACCATATAAAATGGAATTTGTTTAAAAGACGGGTTAAGAGGGGCTAATCGAACATATATCCCATCCTGTCTAACCTCTGTTATATATTTTATACAATAAAATAGGACCGGAAAGCCGATTCCAAAAATTCCCCAGACCCCAAATAAATAAAGGTTGGAGACCTCCTGGATTCCTGCTGGTTTTCCAAAAAGAAGGATATAGATTCCAAGGCCCCAGATTAAGCAGGCAGGATAAAGGATCGAAAAAAGAATAAATTTGCTGTGTAAGTCCTGTACTTCCCGAAAAAGCACATTTGCTTCTGGCTGATCCATGAAAACCCTCTTCCGAATTGATTTAATAGCAGTATATTCGATAAGAAATTGAAATAAAAATTGGAACTGAAACTCGCATTATTCAGTTTTTATCTAGGAAGTAGGTAAATAAACCTTCCGAAAAAAATAAAAATTGTATAAAATAATTAATTTAAAAATAATTGAAAAATATTAAACTCGCAGATGTCTACTTAATTAAGCTTTCTGGAAGCTTACTATTCCCCATAATATAAAATTATTATAAGGGTAGAAGAAAGAAATATTTTCTTGTCTGAAGTGGATTTTAATAGCTCATTTAATAGCTGACTCTTAATAGCCCATTCTCTCCATTTCTTTGAGCAGTGCTCCACTAAAGTCCGTAAAATGCTGAATTCCACCAGTCCATGCAGCCAGCATCATAGCATCAATTATCTCGGTTCTTGTGGCTCCCAGTTTATGGAGCTTTTCAAGAATCTTGACTGCACTCTGGGTATTTCCGCTAGAACAAGCGATTGAAAAGACTATAAGATGCTTTTGCTTCTTTGAAAGCCCTTCTGGTCTGTCTTCCCAGACGGCTTTATAAAAAGCGGCTATTCCTTCTCCAAAATTTTCGTCCAATTGTTCAGCATAAACAACAGACCTGGGTGCAAAACCTTTGGATTCCCTTACTTCATTAACAGCTTTCCCCATAGTTATCATATTGGGATTGGGAAGGATTGAATATAATATTATCTCAAATTAATAACATCTTAAATTAATTTATAGCTTAAAATGGCTATATTCGAGCATAGGCTTTTGATTATTCTGTTAATTTTCTATCCCCGGAGTACAAATTCTCCAAAGAATGAATTCGTACTATTTCTGTATTATGTAGATAAAAGGTACGTTCCTGAAGTTTGTGAACTTCAGGATATTATTTAAAACGGTTTTGCTGGAAGAGAAGATACCTTTATTAACGTCTAATTTAATAATTTAAATAATTTATCTAATTTAATATATACAATTAAATTTAATTGCTGTACTTTACTGAGACAGCTATTGGGTATATTTACTGCTAATGCTCAGAGATTAAGCTTGTTTTTTAATCTCCAGATACTGATTTTGACGCATACTTCGTATTTCCATCAGTACCTATGTTAATTCTATTCCCGTTTGGCTCTGGTTCATTATAAAATTTCGAGAAAGGATATCCGGAGTCGATGCACTTTGAAGTTACTTTATCTTTTACCCAGGCTTTTCCATCCCAGTGGCCTGCACTTGATTGCAGGTGATAGATATGTTTTTCCTCATCTGCAAAGAGTGGGTTTACATAGATGTCAGTTTTTGAGCTGCAGTTTTTATAATTACCTGCAGAGTTGTTGTAAATACAATTGTTTTCCAGCACCATGATATGCGAGTTTGGAAGACAATTTGAGGCACCGTATCCAGTATTAGTCCCGTTTAAAGTTCTGGGTATAGTGTTGACGATTATATTGTTCCTTACCGTTGTAGTAAATCCTTTTCCGAAAGCTCCCTCATCAGTATCAGTCATGTTCATAATAACAACAGCAGCATTACGAGTTCCATCAAAAACATTATTCTCAATTAAAACATTATGATACCCATTCCCGACAACTCCTCCAACCCATTCGATGTTCCTGTTTTTACCACAATCAATGAAAGTATTGTGATGAATATGACAGTCTGATAAGCTTTTATCATACGCTCCTGCAGTTTTAATAACCCAACCAGCATTTCCGATAACCCAGATTCCTGGTCCCCAGCTGTTTTTTATTAAATTATTATAAATTTCGATATTTTTCATTTTTCCTGTTGATCTCTGGATTTGAATTCCCGGGCCTGCATCCGGATAAGAATCAACCAGGTTGTCATGTAATTTCACATTATTTGAATTTGCTATTCTAAGTCCACTATTAGTTCTGCAAAGAATTTTATTGTTCCAGGCCTCTACATCTTTGCAACCAGTAGCATAAAGTCCGTCATGACCTAACATAGAAATTTTATTATTATAAAATTTGACATTTTCAGAGGAGGAAATCCTTAGCCCGTCTCCTTGACAATCATGTAAATACATATCATGAACAGTTATATTTTTTGCACCAGTAAAATAAATTAAATTGTAAAATCCCTGACCATTTGGATATTCTGTGTTTTTACCATGATTTCCATTGATTTCAAAGCCTCTTATAGTAACATTCCTTAATGGAGCATTTTGGCCAATTAAAGGAATCATAGGGTTATTCGTCCAGCCAGCGTGTTCCATTAATTTGATTACTGCATTTGAATCTCCTTCAAGGGTCGTATTATTTCCAATATATATGGGGCTCATGAGAATATAGGTAAATGGACCTTTGAGATGAACTGTTGTGTATTTCGGGTTATCTGCAACAAACTTAAGGGCTTGATTTATTTCTATCTGATCAGCTTTGCCATCGCAATTAAAGTCCCCGCTTCCATCTCCTGCAACATAAACAACTGATGTTGTACTCTGGCCTAATACAACAGGAACACTTACAAGAGCAATACAACTAATTAGAAAGAGAATTAAAAATTTCTGGTTATTCATCTTTGTCACCTGGAGCTGATAGCAATTCTTTTCCCTTATAAGCAGAAATATCAGGTTTTGCGGGGAAAATCTCCAAAAAATCCTTTAAAAATAAATTAATATATTCAGGGAAAATTAAAAATTGGTTATTTTAATATTGATTATGGGCCTTCGAATCTTATTTTATTAATTTTTACAGTTTTTCACTTCTCATATTTTCAATTATAAAAACTAAAGCTTGAGTTTGGAGCAAAGAAACCTCCAGAAATCACAAGAGATTCTTTTTATAAAAAGATATTAAGAATTCATATGGAAAAGAAATAAATTCAGTTTTTTCATATGTTTTATTTACCAGTTTATTTACTAATACTAGTTTATTGTATAAAGACTTATTTAATATATTAATCATGTTTATAATGTCAAATTAGTAATGAATAACTTTGTTTTAAGACCTTCAGTGAATAATTTTATATTGAATTTTAACTTTCAACTTTTTTTGGAATTGGAGAGCCAATTTTTTACGAGTATATAATGACTATTATCATTCAAAAGGCTTAATAGGTTAAGCTATCGACCAGCCAATAATTAAGGTAGAGGCTCTCCCTCCTTTTACAGTTTTTCTACTGTTTATACTGTTTTTCAGCCAGAACTCTTATTTCACTGTAATGTATTTGGATTTTGTAATTATATCACTTCCAGCGGCATTCTTTACTGTCAAACTGACGCTGTACTTTCCAGCTTTGTTGTATTTGTGAACTGGATTTTTGGTTTTTGAAGTAGTATTATCCCCAAAACTCCAGAACCAGGAAGTTGCTGCCCCTTCACTCTTATCTATGAATTTTATAGTAAGCGGAATTTTTCCTGAGAGAGGAGTTCCGGAGAAAGCAGCAATTGGAGAAGAAATAAGAGTAGCCATGTAGATATCATATTTACCATTCCTTTCATCCACCCAAACTATCCTGTTCCCATAGATTGCAGGATATATCTGATTTGCTTTGTTGTTGGTAATCCGAGTTTCTTTTTTGGTGAAGAGATCATACATGTAGATGTCCCAGTTCCCGTTGCGATAATCCATCCATACGATTCTGTTCCCATAAATTGCAGGCCATTGTGCCGTCCCGCTATTAGTAATCCTGGTTTCCTTCTTTGTAAGGATATCGTACATGTATATATTGGGTACAGTTGCATGCCGTTTGTCATGCCATACTATCTTGTCAGCATATATTGCAGGCCGCTCTGCAGATCCGCTGCTGGTAATCTGTGTTATTTGTTTAGTTGAGAGATTACACATGCAGATATCAGGCTTCGAGGCGTTCCACTCTTCCCATACTATTTTGTCTCCATAGATATTCGGATTTGCAGCTAATCCTTTATTAGTGATCTGAAGTTCCTTAGGAGAAGAAGTCTTATACCCGTAGAGTTCCCAGATTCCATCTCTACTATCCATCCATACAATAAAATTCCCATAAAGAGAAGGAAACCACTGATACGTTTCATTGGCGGTAATCTGCGTTTCTTTTAAAGTAGACAGGTCATACATGAAGACATCGTAGTTTTTATTGCGTTTTTCATGCCACACTACCTTTTTATCGTAAATTTTCGGACTTCCTGCCAAACCGCTTGTATTAATTTTTATTTTCTTAGAAGTTGAAAGGTTATACACGCATATACTATGATTCCAGGTACGCTGGTCATCCCATACCAGCTTATCTCCATAGATTTGGGGCCACACAGCTGATTCATCTTTAGTTATTCGAGTTTCTATTATCTTGGTAGATACAGTTTTTGAAGAAGCTGCTAATGCTTCAGGGGGAGCAATGGCCAAAAACATAACAGAAAATACCAAACCCAAAATTATTAGAGTAAACTTATTTTTATTTTTCATATTTATTCCCTAGATCTGAACAATTATGAACTTATTTTCAAATTTTTTATTTGAGAAATGTTTTAACACATTAAAAAGTTGAACTTTTATTCATTATATTAAACCAATTACTTACTTATAATTTAAAAAATGAATTAAAAATTGAAATTGCTTAAATTACAAAAGCAAAAGAAAATAAAACATAGAAATAAACATTGATGCAGTAAGAATAATGGAGAAAGTAGATATAAAAAGTCCAGTCAATTCAAGGTAGTTAAATATTCAAGCATTTATCTATGGATTTCAGTTATTTATCTATAATACCAGTTTTTAGGGATAGTAAAACTTTAAATAACTAACAACTATAAGCCAGACAATAAACCACAAAATAGTAGAAATTAAACTGTTCCTGAATTCTGTTTCCATGCATTTAATAATATCCTCATCATATTTAATTTTTTTTGTCTGTTTGAGAATAGTCAAATTAGAAACTAAATCAAAATAAATGTTAATTTATAATCTGAAATAAGTTCTTAATTGGAGCAGCTTACTAAAATAAATAGATTAACTGATAGAAAAAAAATCAAATAATATAACTCAAGATACCTGAAAAATAAAATTTTACGAAAATTTGGAGCTTTAGAGCAATATTCTTTGTAAAATTTTTATTTCAGAAAAGTTCCATGAATTGTATTTGCTGGTTAAGATACTTTACTAAATTAAATTTTCAAACCCCCCCCCCCTTTTAAATTATATAATTATAGATAATATAAATTATAAAGAATTTTCAAAGCTTTTAAAGCCTTTTCAACTTATCAAATTTATCAGTTTTAATTCATAAATATATTTTAAATTCTAATTTTATAGTCCCATTTTTTACTCCCTATCATTATTTTTCAGGTAATTCTAGTGCTTGGATTCTGATATTAATCCTTAAAATTAAAATATCTATTGTTCAATA
>CAZFNE010000076.1:0-12222 GCA_964520335.1 uncultured Methanosarcinales archaeon
CTTGATGCCTGTCAGGTTACAAACCCCAGTATTGACCCTCTAAGAGAACCTATGGAACTCAGGACATACATAGGGAAAAAACCAGCCAAACTTAAATTTAGAAAAACTGAAAGTGGGGATACCGAACTTGAAACAAAACTTGCTCCAAACCTGAAGCTTGACACTCCAATTATGATAGGTCATATGAGTTTCGGAGCAATTAGCTTGAACTCCCACCTCAGCATGGCAAAAGCAGTAAAAGAAATGGGAACTTATATGGGAACCGGGGAAGGAGGATTGCATAGAGAGCTTTACCCTTACCAGGATCACATGATCGTCCAGGTTGCTTCAGGCCGCTTTGGTGTTAATATTGATTACCTAGAAAGAGGCGCCGCAATTGAAATTAAGATTGGACAGGGAGCAAAGCCAGGCATAGGAGGGCACCTGCCTGGAGAAAAAGTAAATGAGGAAGTCTCAAGAACCCGTATGATTCCTCTTGGCAGCGACGCAATCAGTCCTGCCCCACATCACGATATTTACAGTATTGAGGATCTCGTACAGCTTATAAGAAGTCTTAAAGAAGCAACTGAATGGAAAAAGCCTGTTTTCGTTAAAATCGCAGCCGTCCACAATGTAGCCCCAATAGCAGCAGGGATTGCCCGTTCTTCTGCAGATGCAGTAGTTATCGATGGGTTCCGCGGAGGGACAGGAGCAGCACCCAAGGTTTTCAGGGATCATGTAGGAATTCCTATCGAAGCTGCAATTGCAAGCGTCGACGAGAAACTCAGAGACCAGGGAGTAAGAAACGAAATTTCAATTATTGCCAGCGGTGGGATAAGAAACAGCGCTGACCTTGCTAAATCAATCGCTCTTGGTGCAGACGCTGTTTATATCGGGACTGCTGCCCTAATTGCCCTGGGTTGTAGAGTTTGCGGTAACTGCTACAGGAACCTCTGTCCCTGGGGAATTGCTACCCAGCAGCCTGAGCTTATGAGCAGAATTGATCCTGAGGCAGGCGCAGTTCAGGTTGCAAATCTGATTAAAGGCTGGACACTTGAACTCAGCGAGCTCATGGGAGCTGCAGGAATTAACAGTATAGAAAGCCTGCGCGGGAATAGAGACCGTCTGCGCGGATATATGCTGGATGAAGGAATACTTAAAGTTCTTGACGTACTTCCTGCGGGGGCCTGATTAAGATGAAGACAGTAAAAATTGATGCAAAAAGCATGCATTATACCCCCCTGAACCAGAAAATAAGGGCCGCAGTTGCTGAAGGAGCAGAGGAAATTATTCTTGATAATGTACTCGGGCAGCGCTTTATTGGTGATGGCTTGAGAGGCAATGTCAAAATAACAATTAATGGAGTCCCTGGCGGAGATTTGGGCATGTTTATGAGTGGCCCTGTTTGCATAATACATGGGAATGCCGAACATGCTCCAGGTAACACAATGGACAGCGGAATGCTTGTGATTCATGGGAGCGCAGGAGATGCCGTAGCCCATGGAATGCGCGGAGGAAAAGTCTTTATAAAAAATAATATTGGGTACCGCGGCGGCATTCATATGAAACAGTATGAGGTCGAAAAAAGGCCCATGCTAGTGATCGGTGGGACAGCCCACTCTTTCCTCGGCGAATATATGGCAGGAGGCCTTGTCCTTGTTCTTGGAATGGGAAAAGAAAAAGCTATAACAGACAGAGGCATAGGGAGCGGAATCCATGGAGGAGAAATCATTATCCGTGGAGAGGTAGACGACTATCTGCTTGGGGTAGGAGCTAAGAAATTCAAATTTGACGAAAATGACCTTGAACGCATCGCCCCTGTTATAAAAAGCTTCTGTGAATGTTTTGGGCTTGATCCGGCAGAATTTCTGGACACAAATTATACAAAAATAGGGCCTGCAAGCAGTCGACCTTTCGCAAGCAAATATGTCTGGGAGTGATCAGAAATGGCAGAACAGAAACCAATTAGCAAGAATTACTTTGACTTAAAATCGGAAGTCTGGGACAAAGGCCTCTGCTCAGGCTGCGGGGCCTGCGTTGCCGTCTGCCCTGCTGATGCCCTGTATTTTGAAACAGGCGGGGATTCCACACACCCAAAAAGCAATGAATACTGTAAATCAGCAATTGATGGTGTTCCCTGTGGAGCCTGTTATGAAGTTTGCCCAAGGCTCGATGAGCAGCCATCCACCTTATTAGGGGATTACCTGGAAATTACTTCAGGGAGAGCCGAATTCGAGGTTCCCAGAAAACAAAGCGGAGGAGCAGTTACTGCTATCCTTACAAATGCTCTTGACACAGGGCTTGTAGATGCCGTAGTAACAGTTACTGCAGATCCCTGGACTCTTAAGCCTCACTCAATGGTAATAACTAAAAGCGAAGCCCTTATCGCTCAGGCAGGAAGCCGGTACAACTGGTGGGTCCCTCTTGTTTCTTCCTTAAAAGAAGCTGTTATAAGGAAAAAATACAGGAATATCGCAGTTATTGGGGTCCCCTGTGTAGTTCAAGCAGTCAGGAAAATGCTTGAGACTGATCATCAGCTTGTCAGCCCCTATAAGAAATCTATTCGTTTTGTGCTTGGCCTCTTCTGTACGGAAAGTTTCGATTACGAAAAACTCGTTGCAGGAAAGCTGAAAAGTGAATATGCACTTGAGCCCATGAAAGTCTGCCGCATTGATGTAAAAGGGAAATTAGAAATCACCCTTAATGACGGTATGCAATATGTAATTCCGCTTAACGAACTTCAGGATACAGTTCGCCCGGGCTGTAATGTATGTACGGACTTTACAGCGCTTAAAGCCGATATTTCAGCCGGTTCAGTAGGCAGTCAAGAGGGTTATACTACACTTGTAGTCCGAACTCTTGTAGGCCAGAATATTCTTGAAAACGCGGTTGCTAACAAGAAACTGAGTTTAGGCGGAGAAGTTGACACTTCAATAATCGAAAAGCTCGCAAAGAAGAAACTTGGAAGGAAGAAATAAAAAGAAAGTTATTGGACAGAGAAATAACTTCTGTCCTCACTTTATTTTGATCCTTTTAGGGTTTTGATCCTCTTTTCTCATTTTTATCTATTTTTCTCTTTTTTTCTAATTTTTATTTAATCTTCCTATTTTTTAGTTAGCCTTTCTGTATTTTTCTTAAAATATTTTTTACTCATTCTTTTCCTTTTCAGTGGCTAAAACTCTAAAATCAAAATACAGGGATCAAACCAGAATTATTTCCTGTAATGCATTCCCCACCATAGGAAGTTACTATAAATGTGTTTTCGATCCCTACCATTCCAAGATTTTCAATTCCTCTTTTTGGCTCAAGCGCAAATACCATCCTTTCCTGTATGGGTTCATTAAAGCCTTCTGCAATCACAGGGGTTTCATCTATCAGCAGGCCAACTCCGTGCCCAAGGAACTTTACTTTGCGGTTTCCAAATCCCATGAAATTTTGTAGAAACTCTTCGTCAAGTCCACTCATTATGCTATTATAAATCTCTGAAGGGACAGCTCCGGGTTTTAACATGGATGCAGCTTTATTCTGGATATCCACACATTTATTATGGATATCTATTGCATATTGGGGAAGGGAAGCCCCAAACATGTATGTTACAGTTTTATCGGTATTGTATCCTTCGAATCCACACCCTGCATCTATAAAAACAAGGTCTCCTTTCTTCAGTTTGCGATCACGGCTGCCAATAAGAGGGACCGCAGGACTCACCCCGCAACTTCCACCAGGCCCGTTGAAATAACAGGGATAAATTGAACTTTCTCCAAAACAAACATTACCCAGAAACATTTCAGTCTCAAACATCCCAAAGCGGCACACTCCATGATGCCCTTCTTCCACCATAGTTGAGAAAACCTCCAGGGACAGGTCTACTTCACTCATTCCTTCTCTCAATAATTCAGGCACAACCTCTTCAAGAACATGCTGGTTAATTTTTCCGGCTTTCCTTGTTAGTGAAAGTTCGTATTCACTTTTTACAGCCCTGATAGCAGAAATCTGGGCATCGGCCGATTTGACCTCTTTAAAAGGGAAATGCTTGTGAAGCCTTTGATAAAGAGCCAGAGGAACTATTTCGGTTTCAAGATATACTGTATCGGGAAGACCCTTAATGCATTTTGCAGCCTCCCGGAAACTGTTCATTGGTTCTATATTAGGAAATAGTGATTCATCAAGGGCTCTTTCGAAGCTGCGTCGAATCCAGAAGGTAGCTTCCCCGTACTTTGGAATAATCAACATTCCGTCCTGCATAGTACCTGTAAAGTAATAGAGGTTAATTTTACTGAAGATGATAGCCATTTCCCATTCAGGGTTTGAGATATCCATATGCTGCCTGAAGGAGCTCAGGCGGTCTTTAAGTTCGGACAAAGGTACTTTCCTGATCATATTAATTCCACACAGGTATATACTATTTCTATCCACTATCTGTAATCACTATTTCTCATAATAATTTTGGTAAGCGATTAAAATAAGATTGGAAAAGAGAGTTTTGATTTACACTTATGGTCTTATGTTAAAGAAAAAAAATAATTAGAAAGGAAACAGATTAAAAATAGAAAGCTTAAAAATGAAAAGTTTAAAGTCCATATTTAGGGAATAAAAATAAAAGCCAGAAATAAAAGTCAACATTTAGAAAGATACTAAAATTGAATAGCAAGAGCTGATAACAGCTGATGGGGAATAAGGTAAGTTTCTTGGAGACGAGTTTTCATGCTTGGGAAATTTGAGGATCTTATTAAAAAAGCTGAAGAAATGGGACTTAAGGCATACTTCCTGAATACGGAAAAGATTCCTATCGAAAACAGGGTTGCTCTTAAGTGCGCGTACGGTTGCAAAGGATACGGAAAAAGACTAAGCTGCCCGCCGTATGTTATGTCTGTTGATGAGTTCCGGAAGGTTATGGGGGAATATAACAATGCGCTCCTGCTTGTAGACGATTGTGATACATCTAGAGTTTCAGATATTCTTGAAGCCTGGGGGAATATTCGAAAAAATTCTTTCCATAAAATGTATGAGCTTGAGCAGGAAGCCTTCAGAGAAGGTTTTACATTTGCACACCTTTTAAGGCCAGGTTCCTGCAACGAGTGTGAGATCTGTAACCTTGAAAAATGTATAAATCCAGAGACCAGAAGATTTGCTCCTGAAGCCGTAGGCATTAATCTTCATAAGACAATGGAAAATGCAGGGCTTACACTTGAATTTTGCAACCCTCAGAAAATTTCATCCATAGGCATCCTGCTTCTCGAATGAGGATTTGAATAGAAGTTTTTAGAAGGGTTAATGAAGTTTAGATACAGACACTAGTAGAAGCTCTTAATATTAAACAATATAATTTAATCTGTAAAGACAGAAGTTATATTAACTCTCTGGTATATGTTATGGGAGACATAGCAACCGGAGGTTTTGTTAAAATTGAATCCTGAAAAGCTAAAAATCGCTGTCCTGGGAGGTACTGGCAATATAGGGGAAGGTATGATTCTCAGGCTAGCTCTTCAAAATCTTATGAATGAAGGTATAAAGAACGAAGTAATTATAGGGTCCAGGTCTAAAGAGTCTGCAGATGAAGCTGCAAAAAATGCTCTGTCTGAACTTGAAAATTATGGGTTCGATACTTCGAAGATGAAGATTACAGGCAATACCAATCTTGAGGCTGCAAAAGAGGCTGAAGTGATAATTCCTACAATTCGTTTTGAGCACGTTTTGCCTTTGCTGGATGAGCTCTCCGAATTCCTTGACAATAAGACTCTGATTACTCCTGTAGTCCCGATGACAAAAGAGAGAAATCTTTTTGTTTATAAGCCGCCTGTAGAAGGTTCGGCTGCCCTGGCGATTCAGAAAAAAGTCCCTGCTTCTACAAAAGTCGTTGCAGCTTTTCATAACATTCCTGCAGGAAAATTAAGAGATGTTGTTAAGTGCAAGGATACAAATCATGTACTTGTATGTAGCGACGACGAAAAGGCTAAAACATTTGTCGTAAAGCTGATACAGAATATGGGATGCCTAAAACCTCTGGATGGAGGACCTCTTAAACAGGCAAGTACAATAGAGGCTTTGACTCCCTTACTTATTAATATAGCAAAGCTAAACGGCCTTAAAGATCTGGGAATAGTTTTTACTTAAAATTCTAGATGTTGGGGAATAAATTTAAATTTTAGGTGTGTTATAATATAACAAATTTTATATAATAAAGAGAATAATATAGAAGTATCAGGTAATAATGTAAAGCGAATTTATATCCTTAGAAAATAAGGGTAGAGCCCATAATTTAAAGTATTATTTCCTGGTGTATTTCATTCAGAGGAAAACAAAAGAATGATTTTTGTCCCCAAAAAACACCAGGCGATTTTTAAATTTCCTTATCCTTTACAACCAAACAGAAATCAAACTTTAATTTAGATTCAACATAGGTTCTGCCCCGTATTTCGTCATGGAATTCTTCCACGAATACATTAATATATGTTAAATATTATGAAAGTAATAGGAATAGAGGTATTTAAAAGATTAATATTTAAAGGTCTGCGACCTGTTCCAAGAAATATTACTTAAATATAAAGGGGCTGAATTTGCAGTTTTAACATTATTAGTCTTGATTCTTACATTTCCTTTTTTAAACGGCAAATAACAAAACCAGACAGTGAACCTGTATGAGTGATGATTTACAAAAAGTTTTAAAAGGTGCAGGACTTGATATACTTGCCTGCATGCAATGCGGAACATGTACAGGAGGCTGCCCTTCGGGGAGACATACCGGACTTAATACTCGGAGAATTCTCAGGGATGCTCGTAAGAATAAAGTTGCCGTGCTTTCAGATGACTCCTTATGGCTCTGTACAACCTGTTACACATGCCAGGAACGCTGCCCACGTGGAATTCCAATAACGGATGCTCTCCTTGAGCTTAGAAGACTCGCAGTTAAAGAAGGATTTATGCTCCCTGAGCACAGGAAGATTTCGGAAATGGTTCTTGAGTACGGACATGCAGTCCCCCTTGATGAAGAAACAAAGAAAAAGAGGGAAGAACTGGGGCTTGACCCTATCCCTGAAACTATACAGAAATATCCTGAAGAGCTCGAAGAACTTAAAAACCTTCTGAAAATGTGCAGGTTTGACAAATTGGCTGCCGAAAAGTAAGGAGGGAGAGATCATGACAAAATTATCATTATTCCTTGGTTGTATTGTACCCAACAGATATCCGGGGATCGAAAAAGCAACAAAACTTTGCCTTGAAAAACTTGGAATCGATGCCTGTGACCTGCCAGGAGCTTCCTGCTGCCCTGCCCCAGGAGTGTTTAAGTCTTTTGATAAATCTACATGGCTCACCCTCGCAAGTAGAAATCTAATCCTCTCAGAAAAGCTGGATAGAGATATTCTAACAGTTTGCAACGGCTGTTATGGCTCTCTTGCAGATGCTAATTCAGAACTTAAAAAAGATACTGAGCTGAGAGAGCTCACAAATAATTGCCTGAGAGGAGCAGGTATGGAGTTTAAGGGAACCATAGAAGTTAGGCATATAATCGAATTTTTATATAAAGAGTTTGGAACTGCAAAACTAAAGGAATACATAACAACCCCTCTCGACCTGAGAGTTGCCCTTCATTATGGATGCCATTTAACCAAGCCTTCAAAAGAAAGGAATTTTGAAGGAGCTGAGGCTCCAGTTTTTTTTGACCAGCTGGTTGAGGCTACAGGAGCAAAAAGCGTAGATTATACCGACAAAATGATGTGTTGCGGTGCAGGCGGAGGGGTCCGCTCGGGACACGTTTCTGAGTCCCTGGAAATGCTTGAACATAAACTTTCGTGCATCCGGAGAGCAGGTGTTGACTGCATTGTTAATGCATGCCCCTTTTGCCATCTCCAATTTGATAAAGGGCAAATTGCTGTCAATGAAAAATTCGGAAAGGATTATTCGATCCCTGTCCTTCATTATTCCCAGTTACTTGGACTTGCACTTGGATTTTCTCCTTATGAACTTGGAATTGAACAGAATGCGGTTCAAAACATTGAGTTCCTTGCAAAAATTTATGAGATCAATGCAGGCTTGAGATAAAACTCGAGTAAAAAAATTAACGATAAGATAAAAAACGAGAGAATATTAAGACTTTAAATTCAAAACTGTAACAATTCAATTGTTAAATTATAATTTATATATTTATTTTAAAATCAGAGAATTTATTCAATATTCTGTCTGTACCAGACGCATTTGTGCCTCCATTTGCAGGGCCCACAAATATCCTCCAGGTGGGAGACACTACTTATTTTTGAATTGAGAAGCTCAAAGGCTTCATTGGCTCTCATTACTGTTCCTTCTTCTATTTCCATCTTTTTCATCACCGCAAGGTCCATATTTTTTATCCTGCGAGATAAAATCGATTTTTGGGTTGAGCATTCCTTTTCACTTGGGCAGGAAATACATATATCATCGCATTTCGAGATAAGCTTGAGAGTTTTTGAAGGAGAGGCTTTGAGTTCCAAGGCTACAGCTTTCATGTTGGCAACAAAAGCCGGGCTATAACCATATCCCTGGAATCCCTGAATACAACAGAGATGATGGGCTCTAATTCTCAAAGGTTCGTGTTCTTTTTTGAAACTATGTTTATGTCTGGATTCTTCGAGCATGTTTTCTCCGGGAATCGAACTTACAAATCCAACGGATTCATTGTATAAAATTTATTCTATAATATCTATCTCTGCACCTTCAAGCTGAGGCAATTCCTGGATGGGAAGTGCAATAGAGGGAGCTTCTGAATATTTTAAAAAAAGGATATCATATCCAGTTTTAAGTCCAAGCATAATATTTAACTCAGTAAGATCGGTATTAAGAAGAAGAGCCTGTCCAATCGGATTACACGAGACTTCAAATTCCGAATCATCAGATTTCTTAAGGCCAAGAGTGGCTTTTTCCAAACTGCAAACTTTGCAACATACGGAAAATACCTCGAAATATCTTGAAAGAATATCATAAAACA
The DNA here is from genome assembly GCA_964520335.1 of uncultured Methanosarcinales archaeon. Lineage (GTDB taxonomy): Archaea > Halobacteriota > Methanosarcinia > Methanosarcinales > Methanosarcinaceae > Methanosarcina. The sequence continues at coordinate 8,939 of CAZFNE010000076.1, forward strand.
GTCTGGCTTCTCTTTCATATTCAATACAAAAAGCAATCCCTATTCTTGTATATCCCATTTTTTTAGCATAAATTATGATTTCTTCTAGTTTTGTCCGTTTCATATGTTCAGCTTCTAACCAGGCAGAAATTTGGAGCGACTTTAAATCATTATCCATATATTCAAGCCCAGACTTAACAACAGAACAGTTTTTGCCTATAAGGCAATCTTTAATTCTGCATAATGCACACTGCACACTCTTTCTCCCGGATTTGCTTAGAAATAGACACTGTAGTTATCAATAAGCTGCAAATGTATAAAGATTTCTATATAAGTTAAAGAATAAACCTTACCTGTTACAACTTATTCAATTTAAATTTTTAAATATTAAATAAAAATTCTTGTTATAAAACCCTATTTCAAATATTAGGAGAAATCTATTGAACCGGGTTATTCATTAAATTAGCGGCTACTGAGATGAACATATGAATTCAATAAAGGAAAAACGATAGGCTTAATGCCGGTAACTTTATGAGGACTGAAAGCTCTGACATTAGTAAAGATACCACTTATAAAATGAGATAATAAACTAAGAAATATTGAGAGTCCGAAATTTATAGGCGATTAAAATGACAGATAGAGTTCAACCAATAGAGAGTTTATCAAAAAAGCCAGAGGAGCCAAAGATTGTAGTTGCTCTCAGGCGCATTAAACGTAAGATAATGATAATGAGCGGGAAAGGAGGAGTAGGAAAAAGCACAGTTGCCGCGAACCTTGCTGCCGGGCTGGCCTTGCGTGGATATAGGGTTGGGCTTCTTGATGCTGATATTCACGGCCCGACGATTCCAACTATTTTCGGGTTGCAATCCCAGAGGCCTGATGTTGACGAAGGAGGTATTGTTCCGGTTCCGGTTCTTCCTAACCTTGGGCTTATGTCTGTCGGCTTTCTGTTAGAGAATAATGATTCTCCAATCGTCTGGCGGGGTCCCGCTAAAATGGGAGCAATTAAACAGTTCCTGGAAGAGGTTAACTGGGGGGAACTGGACTTTTTGATAATAGATCTTCCTCCTGGAACAGGAGACGAACCTCTTAGTGTAGCACAGCTCATTCCTGATTGCGATGGTTCAATTGTAGTTACAACTCCTCAAGATATAGCTCTTATTAGTGTAAGAAAATCAATTAAATTTTCAGAGAAACTCAAAGTTCCTATAATAGGGCTTGTAGATAATATGCATGGGCTTATCTGTCCACATTGCGATAAACCCATTGAACTCTTTAAATCAGGTGGAGTAGAGAAGGCCTCAAAAGACTTCAATGTCCCTATACTTGCGAGACTTCCGATTGAGCCCAAACTCGCTGAAATGGAAGACAAAGGCACAATTGTACAGGGCTTACTCGAGCACAGTACTGAATGGCAGAAAAACTTTGAAAATGTTGTAACGGCTGTAGAAAAAACTTTAGAAGAAAAATAACTTTATTTTTAACTATTTTTATTTTATAAATATAATTTCTTAAATTACTCTTTTATTTTTGTTCGTTGCTGATCTTATATTGATACTTGATTTAAGACTCTAGATTGAATTACAGGTGTTATGCAATAGCTAAATATAAAAAATGTTTATGCAAAAATTTTATAAGTGTACAGGACTTAATTAATTAAGCGAGAAACACCTATATTTGAATGCTTGTATATTTGATTACATTAAACATATCGAAACACATATTAATAATAAAATAATTTTTCAAGGAAAAAGGGTATATATAAAGCCCATAAATCGTAAGTAAAAATTAACGTTGAGAACCATGAAGAAATTGGTAATTTCATCGATCTTGCTTGCAATGGTAATTTTTGCGGCAGGATGTACAGGGGACAGGGAAAGTTCACCAAATGCTTCTGCGGCTTCCCAGAAATATAATGTTGAAGAAGTAACTAATCTTTCGCAGATAAATGAATCTCTTAAAACCGGCCCTGTTCTTATAAAACTTGGCTCAGAAAGATGCGGCCCTTGCCAATCTATGAAGCCCATGCTTGAGGAGCTTGCAGACGAGTATGGGGGAAAAGCCACAATCGGGTCTATAGATATCGATAAAAGCCCTGATCTGAACAGCTTTTTCATAACAAGTTATATTCCCGATTCCTCAGTAATCGTGGGTATTGAAAATGGGCAGTATATGTATATGCAGGATGATGGGAATGTCAGCAAAGATAGGCTAGAATCCAGAATCCTTGGGCTTAGAGAAAAAGAAGAATATGAAAATCTCCTTAACTATGCCCTTCTCGAACAGGGAAAAGGCACACCAAGTAAATAAGTTAGAATAACTAAATCAATAAGCTGAGTTAACAACAGATGTCCGTTTAAAATCTATATAATTTGGAAGTTCAAGTTTGCGGCATTTTGAGATTCGAATAAAAAACGGTCTATAAAGAAAATTAAAAGACGTAAATGAGAACTATGCATTACGAAACTGTTTCACTTGTGGCTGCATTCGGGGCAGGAATTTTAAGTGTCCTATCCCCTTGCATTCTCCCCCTTTTACCGGCAGTTCTTGCGACCTCCGCAGGAAAGAGCAAATTCAGACCGCTTGCAATAGTACTTGGAGTTACTATCTCCTTTACCATAATGGGGATAATAACCTCTGCTTTCGGGTCAGTTTTTCAAACTTATATTGGTCAATTAAAAATCCTGGCTGAGGTTTTGATTGTTTTATTCGGGCTCGCCCTTCTTATGGAGATGAACTTGTTTAATTCGTTTTCGAAATTCCCGCTTCTTGCAGGAATGAATGAAGAAGGGGCTTTTCCGGGGCTTTTACTCGGGCTCTCTCTTGGGATACTCTGGATACCCTGCGTAGGGCCAGCTCTGGCTACAATTCTTACAATGGTAGCTGTGGACGGAAACGTCAGTACTGGCGCATTCACTCTTGCAATTTACTCTTTGGGATTTGCAATTCCTATGCTTCTTTTGGCTTATTCGGCTCACTTTTCGTCCTCAAAGATAAGAGAAATAACAAAATACGATGCAACACTCAAAAAAGCAGCCGGATTAGTTCTTTTATTTGTTGGCTTCTGGATGGTCTATAAAAATCATCTAAGTTTAATTCTTTAATCATAATTCTATAGAATTAAACGAAAAATAGAAAGAGGCTGAGATAGCCTCTGAAATTTTTAAGGATTTTTGAATCCAGATAAATCTCGGCTAAATGTTTATTTAGAATATGTAAGGGATAAACATTTTTGTCTTTTTCTTATAATCTAGATATTCCCTGCCAAACTCCTTTTCGACATCTTTCTCTTCTTTTTTTGCCAG
>CAZFNE010000077.1:0-12131 GCA_964520335.1 uncultured Methanosarcinales archaeon
TTGCAATATGCTGGGCTGTGCCTGGATAATCCCCTGTAATCATAATTACTCTTATACCGGCTGTATAGCATTCCTTTACGGATTGGGCAACTGCTGGCCTTACAGGGTCAACGAAACCGAGCAAGCCTATAAACTCAAATTCAAAGTCGTGCTGTCTGTCTGGCAAGGAATCTTTCTGAAAACTGGCTTTAGCTACCCCAAGCAACCTTAAGCCTTTATTTGCCATCTCCTGGACATGAGTCAATAATTCTTCTTTTTTTGCCTCATCAAGATGGCAAAGACCGAAAATCGCTTCAGGAGCACCTTTTACAGCAATAATATACTCGTGTGAGTCATTAGATTCCCATACATTTGAGATTGCAAGTAAGTTTTTAGAAAGAGGATATTCCCTGATGAGTTTCCACTCACGGTGGATATCTTCATGATCTGGCAAGAATTTTTCAGTACTCATTTTAATCTCTTTCTCAAGCGGATCAAAGGGGTCCTGTTGGCTTGCCAGATATCCGAACTCTAGTAGTTCATGAAACTTCGGCAGAAGGCATTCTTTTTTATCAGTCTCACAATATTCATTCTCTGCATATAACGTACTTAGGGTCATTTTGTTTAGAGTCAAAGTACCTGTTTTATCCACGCATAATACTGTTGAAGATCCGAGAGTCTCAATAGCAGGCATACGCCTAACAAGCACGTTCCTTTTAGACATTCGCCAGGCTCCCATGCTCAAGAATATAATTAAGACTACGGAGAACTCCTCAGGAAGTAAAGCCATACTTAAACTTAAGCCTGCCAGCAAGCCGTGGAGCCAATCTCCTCTAGTAAACCCGTATACAATTACTATCAGAGCACAGAGAATGACACCCCCAATAGCAAAATTCTTTACTATAAGGCCTGTTTCTTTCTGAAGCAAGGAATCTTCCTCGGAAATAGTTTCCAGAGCCTTCCCTATCTTTCCCATTTCAGTGGATGCCCCTGTTGAGGTCACCTGTGCCATTCCAGTGCCTTGGATAACAAGTGTCCCGGAATACACAAATGGTAGATCATCTCCTCCTGGCTGTGCAGGTTCTAAAGACTGAGGTGATCCTCCACATTCAGATTTTCGTACTGCTAGGGATTCGCCTGTCAGTAAAGATTCATCCACAAGAAGATTCGTAGAAAAAAGTACAATTCCATCTGCTGGGACACGATCCCCTTCTCTTAAAATAAGAATATCGCCTTTGACAACTTCTCGTCCTGGAATTCTTTTTTGTTCCCCATCTCTTATTACAAGAGCCCGGGGGCTAGACAGATTCTTTAAAGCGTCTAATGCTCTTTCAGTCTTTCTCTCCTGATTAAATGTTATGCCCACAACAACAAATACAAAAATTAAGAGTATCAGAGCATCTTTTACTTCTCCTAGAAACAGATAAATAAGACCTGTAGCTAAAAGAAGAAGCAACATAGGTTCCTTAAGGACATTTAATAAAATCGAAAAAAGGCTCTGTTTTTTTTGGGAAGGCAACTCATTATAGCCATCTTTTTTAAGGATTTCAGCAGCCTCTATTTCTGAAAGTCCAGTGATATTTTCTGGATCGGATATCGTTTCCACCATTTTTATCCCTGCCGTAGTACACTTCCGTTTACTGTATCTTTAAATATCAATATTTTATTTTAGGAAAGTAAATATTTTTAACGGAGCTTCTCAAATTTTCAGAAATGGTACATATCAGCCTCATTATATATTAGACTATTGGGATGATTCTAAAACTAGGTTTCTTTTCAGATTAACAGCAATTAATAGGCTGAATTAGAAATTAGATTGATAATTAAAGATTAAGGGTTCACAGAGCTGATTTTAAGTTTTGAATGAATTTCAAACCTTTTATTTAATACTTAAATTAACTTTAGATATTTCATAGACAAACTCTTACAAGATTCTGAAATCTATTAATATGGAATATATAATCTGTATTGCATAATTATTGTATGCGTCTTGTTCAGGTACTTATTCCAGTGGGAAAGCGGCAGCCTGTGCTTGCCGTGTTAGATGACGAGGGAATAGATTACGCAGTATGGGACGAGACTGGAAGAAAAGATTATGAAGCTCTGGTCCAATTTCCGGTCCCTCCTATTGGGGTCGAGCCAGTTCTTGCAAGACTACGTAAAGCAGGGATTAGTGAAGATACCTATACAATCGTCCTGCCTACGGAGACTGTGGTTTCAAAACGTATTGAAGCCTTAAAGCGCCGCTATTCCGGGACTCGCATTTCAAGAGAAGAACTGATTGCACGAGCAGAGGATCTAGCCCCCGAAAATTCTACTTATCTTGCGTTTCTCATCCTTAGCACTGTTATTGCAACCGGAGGCCTCCTGCTTAATTCGGCTGCAACCATCATAGGTGCAATGGTTGTTGCCCCGCTTATGGGCCCTGCAATTTCAGCAAGCGTAGGAACTGTGCTTGACGACAGACAACTTGCATCACGGGGAATCAAAATGCAGGTTGGGGGGCTTTTACTCGCAATTGCAATAGGTGCTTTTATTGGAATACTTCTAAAAGAATCAATCCTTTTGCCTCCAGGGCTTGATATTCGAGATATTCCGCAAGTGGCAGAAAGGACAAGTCCGAATTTCCTTTCCCTTTTCCTTGCTTTGGGCTCAGGAATTGCAGGAGCTATCAGCATAATAAGAAATTCAGGTTCTGCCCTTGTAGGTGTTGCAATTGCAATTGCCCTTGTCCCGCCGGCTGCAACTTCAGGCCTAGGGCTTGCCTGGGGCTTACCTGGAGTGGCGATAGCAGCCGCAGTGCTTGTACTTGTCAACCTGCTTGCAGTCAATGTTTCAGCCCTTCTTATGCTCTGGATTTCCGGGTTCCGTCCGGCAGGAACAGAAGCTATCGGACGCGCACGGTCGTCAGTGATTTCCCATGCTGTTTTCCTTTTATTTGCAATTGCCCTACTTTCCGTTGCCCTTGGGCTGGTTACATACAGTTCTTTCGAGACTAGCCTTGTATCCCAGGAAGCCAGTGCAGAAATGACAGCCATGTTTAAAGAACCCGAATATGCGGATGAAGGTTTAACTCTTCAAGGAGTCAATGTTGATTATAAGCCTACAGATCTTATGTTGAATAATCCTGTTAATGTCTCCATATTAGTAGGCCGACAAGCCGAACAGGTAGTGCCTCCTGATATAGCTCAAAAAGCCAGTTCTCGACTGGAGAAGGTTACGGATAAAAATGTAAGTGTTAGAGTCGGGTTTGTGGAAATGCAGAAATTTCCCTGAAATTTTCTCTTATTCAAAATACTTAATAACTATTATACAGGCCATATCGGTGATTTATTATAATGAGTTAATAGTACATTAAAATGAAATTCAGTACTTGGGAAAGCGATTATAATAAATTGTATCAGTAAAACCACTCATCATGGCTAACTGGTAACAGATTTAATTTATCTCTGTAAAACTTCCACTGAGGCATAAACTGATCCATTAGCTTAATAAAACGAGAATTATGCGTTGGCTCCAATAAATGGGCCATCTCATGTACAATAATGTATTCAAGACATTCTTTTGGTTTCTTGGAAAGTTCGGTATTAAGACGAATGCTGCTTGCCCGGGGATTACAGCTTCCCCACTTTGTTTTCATTCTCCGAACAAAAAAACGCTCTACCTTTATACCCAGGATTGGTTCCCATCTGGCAATTAAAGGAGGAACTGCTTTCTTGAGCTGCTCCCTATACCATGTTTCAAGAACAGTTTGCTTCTTTTTACTATCGGCTCCAGGCCGTACTTTCAATATCATTTTGTTATGCTTCAGTTCGACAGAAGGAGTTTCATCGACTTCAATAATTTTGAGCAAATAACGTTTTCCCCATAAGTAATGGCTTTCAAGATCCAGATATTCACGTGGGGTTTCTCGCTCTTGTTCCTGGAATTTTTTTTGCTGTTTTTTAATCCACCCCAGCTTTGAAATAGCAAAAATTCGGATAGTCTCAATATCCATTCTTAATGGAGCAGAGATCTTGACCTTTCCAGCGGGAGGGTGTACGCTCAGGTGAATGTTTTTGATGTTTTTGAAAACTAAGTCTATTGTGAGATCCCCGAGCTTGATTTGCGTATTCATCAATATTCCTTTTGTGCCTTAATGATAATGAAGATACGCTCTACCTCATCGACATTTCCAACTATCTCATATAGGGCTCGTTTTATGACATTTTCCCGGCGGTCGTAACCGCGCCAGTCATCGGGTCTAACCTTCTTTATGGTTTCGTCAATCTTCAGGGACAGATCAAGGATCTTTTCATTGGGAGTTATATATTCCCCACTCTCTTTTGCCAGGTACTGAGAATTTATCTCATAATTTTGCAGGTTGTTATAAAGAGCCCTTAATGCAGGGCTTTTTTTCAGTATTTCAAAAATATCGTCTTCGTGTCCGGCTTCCACACTTTTTACCAGGTCAGCAATTCTTTTCAAATATTCTTCATACTCAATAGCCTTAGCTTTCCTTGCTGCGATTATTTCATCCAGCAGGGCAGACATCTTTTCATAATAGGCCGGGTCATTCAGATGTTCTTTTATTATTTTGCTGCGGACATTGTTCTCAATAGTCTCTGCAACAGCATTTTTGTTGCCTTTCAATTGGTCGAGCTGAGTTGCAATAGCTTTGTCAATCCCCGTTTTTACAATTAGCTCCAATAAAGGCACGTCTTCAAAGGATGAAACTTTCCTGGGTTCGGATGCCTCTATATAAGTATCAATGAGATGACGCATATCAGCCTCATAGGCTTTCAGGTCAAGACTTTCGCCACTGGCCCTGCGAATTATTTCACGGATATTCAGGTAATGTTCAAGCTGCTGCTTAATTCGAGCAATATCTGCGCTGCTGTATCCTGCAGCTTCCAGTTCATCGGCTATATTGGCATAAGACCGAACCAGGGAAGCTGTAGCCTTGTAGAGAGCAGCACGCTGGGTTTCACGTTCCTGAAGATCAGTTGAGATTTCTGTATTTCCGCAGAAATAATGAATATGTTCCAATTCGCCCTTTGGAGGTTCTACGGGTTCGCATAAGAGGGCTAGAGCTTCAAGAGCATTATCAAGGCGTTCCCTGCCTTTTTTCAAGCGATCCTGCATGAGGACATCAGGATCTGCGCCTTCTGCGCTTCGGTCAAGCTCTGAGGAATAAACCTGAAGGGCTCCTGTCCCTTTATCATTAACAAGGTTTTTAAAAAGGTCTTTATAGTCCACGATATAACCGAATTCCTTATCTTCTCCATCGAGCCTGTTAGTCCGGCAGATTGCCTGAAAAAGCCCATGATCCTGCATTGATTTATCAATATAAAGATAGGTACAGGGCGGAGCGTCAAAACCTGTCAACAGCTTATCCACAACAATAAGTAGCTTCATATTAGCCGGTTCTTTGACAAAAAGAGACTTAGCTTGTTCCTCATAAGTTTCAGTCTTTGTCATACCTGGCTGAGCTTCTGTATTCTTTAACAACTCGGTGTAGGTATTGTATACGAACTCTTTTTCGGTTTCAGTATTTGCTCCCGTATCCTCTTTAGTTACATCCTGAGCATGTGGATTATAGGAAGTTACAACAGCACATCTACTTTTAAAAGGAGTCTTCTGGAATAAACTAAAATATTTGCAGGCTTCGTAAATGCTTGAAGCGACCAGGATAGCATTTCCTCTTTCGCTTAAAAGGCGAGGTTTAACACTAAAATCAAAAATAATGTCGCTTACTACTTTTTCCATCCGGGAACGGCAACTAAGCACCTTTTGCATCGTACCCCAGTGCTTTTTAAGCTCGTCTTTCTGCCAGTCATTGAGCCCTCTGGTCTTTGCTTCGAACCAGGCATCAATCTTTGTTTCGGACCCAAGCCGCTGGTCGATATCTCTTGCCTCATAAACCAGATCAAGTACCACATTATCCTCTACTGCTTCACAGAATTTGTAGGTATGAATGTAACCTCCGAAAACTTCCAAACTGGTCTGTTTATCTTTCTTTAATAGAGGAGTGCCTGTAAAACCGATAAAAACAGCATTTGGCATTATTGCCTTCATAGCCCGGTGCAGCTTCCCGCTCTGGGTGCGGTGGCATTCATCCACGAAAACAAAAACTTCACCCACAGTTTTGCTGGGCTGGGATTCCAGATCCCTGATAAACGCATCAAAGTCGTTCGTATTTTTGCGGCCGAATTTGTGGACAAGGGAGCATATCAAGCGCGGTTTAGCCTGGCTTAACTGTCTCATCAACTGGCTACCGCTCGTGGTGCGTTTAATAGCCTCTCCTGCGTCAAGAAAAATGCCTTCTATCTGTTTATCCAGCTCGTCACGGTCAGTAACAATGACAATCCGAGCATTCGGGTTATTTTCCAGAATCCATTTTGCCAGGAAAACCATAACAATGCTTTTTCCGCTGCCTTGCGTGTGCCAGATAATGCCTCCCCTATGTTGAATTATATGATTCTGTGCTGATTTGACGGCAAAATACTGGTGGACCCGAGGCAGCTTTTTTACCCCGCCGTCAAAAAGTACGAAATCATGCATGAGTTCAATAAGCCTGGCCTTGTTGCAGATCTTGAGCAGATATTTATCAAGTTTGAAGCGGGTATTATCAGTTTCATCCTCTTTCCATTCAAGGAAATATTTTTCAGGCGTGCCAATAGTGCCATATTTTAAGCCCTCAGAATCATTGCCTGCAAAAATGAACTGCACAGTGCTGAAGAACCATTCATTGAATTCTGGCTTCTGGTTAGAAAGGCTCTGCCGAATGCCATCTTCTATTGTCACACGGCTATTCTTTAGTTCAAGCACACCAATTGCGATTCCATTCACGTAAAGCACAATATCAGGCCGACGCTCACGGTTACCTTTGAGAGTTACTTCTTCGGTAATGGCAAAATCATTCTTTTCCGGCTCCTGCCAGTTGATTAGATGAACCGTATCTGTAACTTTGCCTGCCTCGATTTTTACAGGAACACCGTAACGCAGTAAACTATAGAAGGCCTGGTTATTGCCGTAAAGAGTTCGGCTATAATCGTTAGCCTCAACACCCAGCTTGTAGAATACCACACCAATCTGGGTGGAAGTGTACCCTTCCTTTTTTAGATAAGCATCGAGCAGCCCTTTTTCAATGTTACTATTATTTTCACGGTCAATCCAGTTCCCGAGATAATTATAGCCGAGTTCATCGCGAAACATAGAGATAATTCGATCCTGTGTGGCTCTTTCAGACTGCCCGATAATGTTCATATCAATCGAATCCTCCCTGTGAGTAATTTCTGCATCATACCCTGCTTGATCTGACGGGCTTTAGCAAGTTTTTCTTCTAAAACGGTAATTTCGGAGTCCATATCATAGAAGATAGTTGCTATTGCATCTTGTTCATCGTAAGTAGATGGAATAGTAATTACGGTTCGATTTATCAAATTAGTATTTAAATTCATTTGGGAACCTGTTTGCCCATGTCTAGACCAATTGTCTTCTATAAACTTAAGAATATAATACATTAAGTATTTATTAACCTGGAGATTTTTGAAAACGACAAATCCATCGTGGATGCATACGTTGATATTAGTAATTATTGGCCTTCCAACAGTTGCACAAATACTCATAATCAAACTTTCATTAGTAACATATCTACTATGTTGAATGCCCAAGGGAGACAAGTGTTGAGCAGTTTCTTCAAGAAATATACCAGCTCTTGTTACATCAGAAATTCGAACCCATCCTGTTGAGGAGTTATCATCAAACCATGCAGGACTGTCGATTGGACGGGGAGATGCTCCCCGTTGGATATTTGCTAAATCGCCCAATTTTTTTAGCTCCCATTCTCCACCAAATCCTGGCAATCGTTTCTTACCCGTTAGCAATTCCTGCATGGCACCTTGTTTGATCTGGCGTTTCTTGTCGATGAGTTGCTCCAAGGATTCGATGAGTGCATCAGCATCAGAAAGAGTATCAGCAATGGCTTCTTGTTCGGCAAGGATAGGCGGTACAGGAAATTGGAGTTTCTTTATTTTCTCAAGAGTTAAACGGGTAATGGCATTGCCTGCCATAGCATCTTGAATTTGACGTTGCCCCTGAGAGGTTAAAATCTGCTGAAGGAAATAAACTGCACTGTACCTATTCTGATGAAACCTCAAAAATGCAACACTTGAAAGTAGGCTGAATTCCTCATCAAGCGTATTGAGTGCAGCGTTTCCCGTACTTGCACCGTCCTTTGTAAGGAGAAGATCGCCTTTTCTTACATCGCAGCGCTTATAAATCACCTGATGCTGGGCTGTATCAATTCTAGAGGCAGTAGATATATCCAAATGACCGAATCGAATATTCTTGGAAGTGACGTATAAAAAGTCGTTTCCATGGGCCCGTGGAGAAAAGTGAGTTCCATCTTGGATTTTAGTGCAAGCATCGAATGCATTAACAACTTCCCAATCTTCCGGAATCACTCCTACTTCAGTCTTTTTGTAGCCGGGCGGGATGTTAGCGGCGCTGCATTCTACGCTCATCGAGTCTCCTCCCTTTTCAATTTGAAATCCAAAAACTCTGCTTGCATTCTAGTCCCGTCGAATTCGACTGGATTGATATAGGATTTGGGAAATTGGTCAGTGGATTGATGACTGATCTTATCCCCAGTGAATCTTAGATAATAAGCGTAGGCTTGAAAATCAGGAGTAGATTTGGCTTCTTTGAGGAAATTCGGCAGAAAATCGCTTCTGTTCGTCCCTTCCACACATTTTGTGTGCGGATTCACATGATGTGTCTGTTTGCAAAGCTCGATAAGCTGCTGGAAACCATAATTATTTCTGGTGTTCATAATTTGAACCCCATTTTTTCAAGGTGTCGGTTAACTTTTTCCTCCAGTTCAACCATACGAGAAGTCATCTGAGGCATAGGGGTCTCATACCTTTCAGCAAGCTCTTTTATGCGCTGGGTGAGGGCCTTGCTTATTCGGTCCATCTCACCCTGGATAACGAGATAGAGGGAAGAAAGCCATTTATCTTCCATAACCAGCGTTTTGATGTTATCTTCTGTAAGTTTCGAATATTGATAATAGGCTTTTGAGTCAAGCAGGGTTTCAGCTTCTTTTAGGCGTTTCTTCAGGTCTGCTTCTTCATTGGAGAGCTTCAACCAGTTATTAAGGGCAGCGATTTCATCCTTTGCTTCCTTGTCCCCTTTTAGTTCCTTTAAACGGGCAGCAACATTGGCCTTATTTACCTTATCAAGTTCAGAAAAAGCTCCTTCTTCGCCGCTATTTTCCTCTTCTAGCTCAGTCATTTGGGACGTGATGTTTTCCAGCTCGGATTCGAGTTTGTCGACATTTTCCTGTTCTTTAGCAAAGAAGCGGGCTACTATAAGCTGCTTTGGTACAAGATCACAGGCCCAGCCTTTGTCTTTTTCTTTACCTTTCTTATCTTTCTCGATAATGCGGTAGGGCTTAGCTGTCCATCCCTCGTCTGCAATCAGGTAGCAATCGTCCTGCATTGTTTCAGCCCAGTAATCCATAAGGTGCTGATAGACATCGTAATGGTTGATGAGCGGCTTATCTGCGTAGTGAGCTAGCAAATCTTCGGATAACTCAGCTATAATTTCCTTCGGGTGGCAGTCAATTTCCAACTGGCGGAGTCTGGCTGCGGTTTTCGCACGCCAGGCAGCAAAATGTACGTTCATGCTATCGGTAAAAGTAACAAACTCTGGGTGTTCGTAGATAGCGGATTTGAGATTTGCTTTCTCTACAGCAAGGTCCAGGTAACCAGGTCGGTTCTCTTTGAACAGAGTTTGCCGAAGCTGCGGACAGATATTCCAGTAACTCTGGAGTGCATCAATGTCACAAGAAGGAATTCCCCCATGCAAATGCCCTTCGATGTCCTGAAGGTCCTCAGCCTGCTGGCTGTCGATGTAGCGGGGCAGGTTAAGATTAAATTCGTTTTTCTCGATTTCTTCAAAGCTGACCATTCGCGAATATTTCGGGATATCTACCTGTCTTGTAAAAACGTCTACTATTTTATGGATATCCTGAGCCCTGAGCCGGTTCTTGGGACCGTCTTTCATGAAACCCGAGCTTGCGTCGATCATGAAAATCCCTTTGCGGTTTTGAGCTTCTTCCTTATCAAGAACAATAATGGATGCTGGAATGCCAGTGCCATAAAAAAGGTTAGCTGGCAGGCCAATAATCCCCTTAATGTAGCCCTTGCGAATAAGGGACCGGCGGATTTCGGCCTCGGAATTCCCACGGAACAGCACACCGTGGGGAAGGATACAGGCTCCCTTACCTGTATTCTTGAGCGAACGGACTATATGCAGCAAATAAGCGTAATCTCCCTGCTTTGCAGGCGGAATTCCAAAAGGCTTGAAACGCTCATAAGTATCTTTCATTGGTTCCAGGCCAGTACTCCAGCGTTTATCGCTGAAAGGGGGATTCGCAACAACGTAATCAAAAGTCTTTAGCGTTTCTCCTTCCTTGAATTTGGGATTTGCCAGAGTGTTGCCCTGCATAATAAGTGCTTCAGGATTATTGTGCAAAATCATATTCATGCGGGCCAGGCTGGATGTAGCTGCATCTTTTTCCTGGCCGTACAGGGTTATTTTAGTTCTTGCCTCGTCTGCAACTTTCAAAAGCAAGGAACCTGAACCACACGTAGGATCATATGCAGTCGTTGAACTTGTTGTATTTGCCTGTCGAATCCCGAGAATCTGGGCAATAACCCTGCTGACTTCGGCAGGCGTATAAAACTGGCCTTTACTTTTGCCGCTTTCAGTTGCAAAGTGGCGCATCAGATACTCATAGGCATCGCCCAGAATATCGTCTCCCTCAGCCCGATTTTTCGAGAAATCAAGGGAAGGATTTTCGAAAATGGCAATAAGGTTTGTAAGCCTGTCTACCTGTTCTTTACCGCTCCCGAGCTTTGTAGCGTCATTAAAGTCCGGCATATCAGCCAGTTTGTTTGCATCAACCAGAGGAGCGATTATCTTCTTGTTGATCTGGTCCCCGATATCAGGTTTACCTTTTAGGGCAACCATATCCCTGAAACTAGACCCTTCTGGAATAGTGATAGGGGCAAAGGGCACACCCGCATATTTATCGCTGACGTATTTGATAAATAATAAAACAAGCACATAGTCCTTATACTGGCTTGCATCCATTCCGCCCCGCAGTTCATCACAACTGGACCAGAGAGAAGAGTAAAGTTCGGATTTTTTAAGTGCCATCTCATACCCCCAATAAACATTTACTCTGGTAAGATTGGCTGGACATAAAATAGGACATTCTTAGATTGAAAACACTGTAAATAGCTTCTACATAGTTAAAGAAAGCACTGATTTTACAATCCCTACCTTTCGAATCTGATATATGGGCTGAAATATTCCTTACGTTTTGGTTCATGCTCACTCATCTTCTTATTAAAGTAACTATTCAACAATAACAATAAAATTAATCAAAATTTCGCCAGCAAATCCTGTGAAAATAGCGGGCACATCAATGCCAGGCTTTTTCCTGGAATTGAACTATTAATAAATGTAAAAAATCGAGTGTTTACATTTATTTATATCCTTCTTATTCTTTCCGTTTTCATAAGTTATATTATCTATTATTTTCCTGTAAAAAAGTAATAAATAGGAAAGTGTGGGGCCATAGTGACCCCATTTTTGTTTAAAATTATTTCTTGGGCTTTGGTTTTCCGCTGCCGCCTTTTGGTTTGCAAGCCATATGTTCACCTCAAATAGTTTAGTATTCTTCTAATTACTAACTGAGGACTAAAATTAAGTACAATAAAGATTTCGATTTTAACTCACAATTAAACCGTTAAAAGGATTTTTTCTAATATCCTGGATTAATTTCTTCTACTCTACCCTTTTGAGGGTAAAATATTCTATTTTTCATATTTTAAAATTTTAAAAGCCTTTTTTTCCTGTAGCTAGCACATACCCTGTATATTTTGAAGTTGATTTTTTTCGCAGGAGAATTCTTTTTCCCTCTCCCAACCTTCTGAACCTATGTCGAATTTTTCCACTTAAGAGGTAATAATTTATAAATTTCAGGCCCAGGCTTGCAGAGTACTCTATAAGGTTCCAGGTTCCTCCCATTGCTTCTTTAATTTTTCTTATTTCTTGAAAGTTCGGGGAAGGCTTACACATCCTTACTTTAACATCTT
>CAZFNE010000078.1:0-12092 GCA_964520335.1 uncultured Methanosarcinales archaeon
GCAGTGATATTTTTTGCATTTTATATAGCAATGGCTAAGTATTGGAGGGTAGATTTGAGTTTTAAGAGCTTTCAATAAAGGAAAAAGGTAATATAAGCTTAAAAATGGAAGAATTCTATTGTAAAATCAGGATTTCTTTAATACCATAAAAGGGAATATTAGCCTCTTTTTCAAAAGTCGAAAATGCCCTGATACGTTCGTAAACCTGTAACGATTGCTATAAAATTCCCCAGATTATGAGAAAAATTTCACCTGGACAAGAAGAAATCTGTTTATAGGGTTTTTTAGAAATAAATTTTGAAGCTACTGATAGAAAATGGAATTAAATGTTGAAAAAGGATCCGAACCTTCAGGAATTCTTATGCAATTAAATTCAAAATTTTCCTGTTGAATCCGTAAATGACAATCAGTGCTTTATAAATTAAATATAAAGAAACGTTTTAAATTAAAGCTCTGCTCGTTTAAAAACTATGTGCGTCCAAAGAGCACCAAAGCATAATAAAACAAGCAATATTAGCAAGTCCATTTATTTACCCCCAATTTTTAAATTTTATTCTGGCTAGTGCCATATAATAATATGTTCTTGGATTATAAAAATATGTTCAATTTATATTTATTTGTAATAACCTCCCTCAGCTAAAAAAATTATAAAAAAGTTACAAGATATTTTGCCCTAAAACTTAAAAGATAACTATAAACAAACTTTTCAAGAAAGGCCTGTAAACACTAAACATGACGAGATAGCCCAACAAAATACATTTGTCATCTACCGGGCTCCTGTGCAGTCAAAGTTGTGATACTGGGGGAGATTATAGCGAGAAGGCTATAGTATCATTTTTTAATCAACTATTTTTATCATTCATAACAGTCAGGACCTGGGTTTTCGGATAAAAATTAAAATCTATATAATAAAATTTTAATATAAATCTTTATAATATATACTTATTTTATATTTACTTCAATTCTTCCCAAAAACACTAACACTCTAAACAAATTAATATGAAATGAGCTTTCAAAACCCCATAATTTATATCACATAAATCCTAACTATGTTAAACTCTTCAATGTTACAAACCCAAAAAATTGTGTTAAGCTCATAGAGATTGAGGTTTTAAAAATGACTGAAAAACTAGGAATTCTGGCTATAGGCCACGGAAGCAAACTGCCTTACAACAAAGAAGTGGTTACCCAAATTGCTGAATACATCGCTAAGAAGCATTCTGATGTTGTTGTCAGAGCTGGTTTTATGGAAAATAGCGAACCAACTCTCGAAAAAGCAATTGAAGGCTTTTCAGGCACAGGAGTAACGAAAGTAGCTGCAGTACCTGTTTTCCTGGCTTCAGGGGTACACATTACTAAAGACATTCCTCAAATTCTCAGCCTTGATGAAAAGGGCTGCGGAACTCTGGAAATTGACGGAAAAACAGTGCCCCTCTGCTATGCAAAACCCCTTGGGGCTGACGAACTTATCGCTGACCTTGTATTCAAAAGAGTTCAGGAAGTTGTATAATTTCCTGAAGGGTGCGGTTTACTATGGACCTGTGCCGGAAGAAAGTTGCAGTGCTCGACCTTACTCACGGCGGCATTCCAATAGCAAAAAAACTCGCATCCTTTGGAAATGAAGTCTTTGCTGTAGACGTTTACAATACTATAGATCCAAACCTGCTGCTGGAGCTTGAGAATAAGTACACAATAACCTGTTCAAAAGCTCCTCTTCCGGTTTCTGAATTTGATTTTCTTATTGCTCCTGTTCATCTGGACCCTGCGTATCCTATGCTTGCAGAAGCCAGAGCTTCCGGAGTAAGAATCCTTTCCAATCATGAAATCGTTGGAATAATCCTCAAAAGCGATCCCAGGCTTTCAGATAAGAAAATTGTAGAGGTTACAGGGGTAAAAGCTAAAACAAGCACTTCGTCTTTGCTTGCAGATATGCTGTCAAGGAATTATAATGTAGCACTCCATACCTCTCGCGGGCTTGAACTCTGGAAAAGAGGAAATTCTTCCCTTCTCAAAAGAGGCTTGAGTATAACCCCTGGAAGCATTCTTGTCGCGGTTGAAGAAGTTTTTGAGGCCGGATTAAATCCGGATTTTTTTGTTTTCGAAATTTCGATCGGAGGGACAGGAAATGCAGATTTTGGCATTCTTACAACCCTTTCTCCTGATTACGGGATCGCAAATAATACGGCCTTTGCCAGTGAGGCAAAAATCCAGCTTATAAAAAATGCCAAACCTGGAAGCTGTATCCTTATTAATGCGGCAGCCGAAAAAGCTCTCCTTGCTGCAGAAAAAAAACCTGTAAAAATCTTTACCTTCAAAGATCCTTTCACACTTCCTTCTGAGAAATCTGTTCCAGCCAATAATAACTATGCGGATTTTGAAGTGGAAATAAAATCCAGGCCTGAACCTGAGTCTAAGCTGGAGCCTTATTCCTCAGATTTTTCTCTTCCTTCTGATTCTGTTCTCACTTTTACCCGGAATCAAAAAGAGATTTTTTCAGTTCCTCTCCTTCAGGGATATGATATTTCGGCTTATAAGACAGCTTTCCTTGCAGCCTCTGCGGCTGCCCTTGAATTTAATATAAAACCTGAAGACATCGTTGCAGTTCTTGAAAGCTTCAGGGGCCTTTCAGGCAGGATGCAGGAAAAAAAGATAGCTGGAATTGCCATGATAGACAATTCGAATTCAGGCATGGATATTGTCTCTGCTGAAAAAGCCCTTGAATACGCCCTTCTGAAGAAAAAGGACGAAAAAAAAAAGGGAATTATTCTTGTGCTTGGAGAGGAAGCTTCTCAGGTCTGCGAAGGGCTGCCTCCGGATGCTGTGCAGGCTTTCCTGAATAAATTCGGAGAAAAATTTAAACACGTTATCCTGGTAGGGGAAAGAATGAGAAGAATAACCGCCAAAAATGTCTCCTATGCCGTAAGCCTTCCCGAAGGGCTCTTTATGGCAACTGAAGCTGCACGAGAATCCGATATAATTCTTTCTTCAGTAAAGTGTTTCCGTTAGACATTCCCCCGGCGAAGTTCAGCAACAGTATTTTATTATCTTCCATATACTTGTATCAATTTTAATAGGCCCAATTTAACATATCTAATTTAACAGGTCTAATTTAACAGGTATAATTTGACAGATCTAATTTAATAAACTTAATTTCCTGATCTTCCCCTTATATTAGATATCCAGCCTTCAATTCAAGCCTTTGATTTGAGTCAGGACCTTAAACGTAAAGATAGAAATTTATTTCGTCCCTTACATTTGCACTGGTCATTGTTACTTAATATTATTACTCAAAGTATCTTAATAAGAAATTTGCTAGAAAATTCTCATAACCAAGCATCCTAGGGTTAATAGAAAATTATACAGAAAATAAAAGAGGATCATTTATGAGTGCCAAAGAAATTTCGATTATCCATCCCCGTCCAAGTTCTATTGTTGCTGCTCTTTATACTCTCAGGGACTTAAACGTTGATGTCGCAATATTACACGGCCCACCAGGCTGCTCTTTCAAGCACGCAAGATTACTTGAAGAGGACGGCATCCATGTTGTTACTACAGGGCTTGACGAAAACGGATTTGTTTTTGGAGGGCATGACCGCCTTGTCGAGCTTATAAACAAATCTATTGAACTTTTCAACCCCAGAGTTATAGGAGTTGTAGGAACCTGTGCCAGCATGATTATTGGAGAAGAAATGCATGAAGCTGTCCTTGAAGCAAATCCTGACATCCCTGTAATTGAGGTTGAGGTTCATGCAGGCTACCATAATAACACCAAAGGGGTGCTTTTTGCCCTGGAATCTGCCCTTGATGCAGGAATTATTGACCATAAAGAATTCGAGCGCCAGGAATATTTGCTTGCAAAAGCCACAGAAGTCGAAAAAAAATTCGGGGCTGCAAGTAAGGAATACCTTGCTCCTTCCCGTGGTGACGTTAAATACAAGGCTGCAAAAAGGGTTATTGAGCTTCTCAAGGAAGGCAAAAAGGGCCTTGTTATCATGAATGCCAAAAAAGAGACCGGTTACATGTTTGCAGATATTACCCTTGCAGTAAATGAAGTTGCAGCCGCTCTCGGGAAAAAAGATAACCTGATTAATATGGCAAATATTAACCCTGAACTTGGTCTTCCGCGCGTCAGGCAGCATGCAGAATACATTATGAGAGATCTGAAAGCCCACGGTGTCGAAGTGCATGAAATCATTGGAGGCATAGACGAATATCCAATTGCTGGCGAAAAAGTCAGTGACCTTATAAAAGACAAGTATAGCAATTATGACTTTGCAATCATTACCGGCGTCCCTCATGCAATTCCTATGGAAAACATCAGGCAAATGGAGTTGATTTCAATTACTAATGGCCCGAGGCAGGTCTTGCCTCTGAAGGAAATGGGGCACGAATATGTTCTTGTCGAAATTGACCTGCATCCCAAGACTCTGGGAGTAAGTGAAATTGTGGAATCCGAGTTTGGGGCTACATTAAGGGAAGTTGCAAAGGAAGCCTGAACTGAGCATATCGGACTGAACATATCGAACTGAACATATAGAACTGTGAATAAATCAAATAAGGTCAACTGAAACTACTGGCAAAAAGTAGTGGTAAGTACTGGCAGAAAAAGATGCAAAGTCAGAGCAAATCCGAATACTTTAAATTGGAATTCAGAGTAGGAAATCGGATAACTCAGGATAAACTGGAGGGATATCCCTGAAAAAACAAAAAATTATTGCAATCTATGGAAAGGGTGGCATAGGCAAATCAAGCACGGCTTCAAATATTGCAGCCTCCTGTGCAGAAACTGGAAAAAAAGTTATGATTATTGGCTGTGACCCAAAAAGTGATTCTTCGATCACCCTTCTGCGGGGCAGAAGAATCCCAACAATCCTTGACCTGCTGCGGGAAGGCGTAAATATAAAAGAAGAAGATGTGGTTTTTGAAGGTTATGCAGGCGTTAAATGTGTTGAAGCAGGTGGCCCTGAACCTGGAATTGGCTGTGCAGGCCGTGGAATTATTGTTGCTATCCAGAAATTGAAAAGCATCTCAGGCGACCTTTTAAAAGAACAGGATCTTATCATTTATGATGTACCTGGCGACATCGTTTGCGGCGGTTTTGTAGCTCCGGTCAGGAAAGGCTATGTCAACGAAGCTTATGTCCTGACTTCAGGCGAATATATGCCTCTTTATGCAGCAAACAATATCTGTAAGGGACTTTCTAAAATAGGAATGCCTCTCAGCGGAATAATATGCAATTCAAGAAATGCAAGCCGGGAAGAAGAAATCGTTGCGAATTTTGCCGAAGAAATTGGAAGCCAGCTTATGGCCTTTATTCCAAAAAGGCAGGTAGTTCAGGACTGCGAAAGGGAAGGGTATTCTGTAATGGAAAAAGCTCCTGATTCTGATATTGCAAAGGTTTACAGAAAGCTTGGAAAAGCTATTTTTGAAAACGAAAAGAAGGTTACAGCTAATTCTTTAAGTGACGAGCGGCTAAGGGAACTTACTAAATGATCAGTGTTTGTAGTCAGTTTGCAATCAGTGTTTGAACTGGAAGTCTGTTTTCCATAAATTTTATAAAATAATGTCTGTAAAAATAAAATTAAGAAATGCAGGAAGGCAAAAGCAAATTCAGGGGTCTTAAAAACTTGTCTCAAAATAAAGAAGCCGGTACTAAAAAAGCTGATACAGGCGTAAGAAGTATTCCCAGAGTCCTTATTTCTGCCGATCGTTCCTCTTCAGGCAAAACAACTATTTCTATGGGCCTGATGGCTGCTCTTGTTTCAAGAGGCTATAAAGTCCAGCCTTTCAAGGTCGCTCTGGACTATATCGACCCCAGTTACCATACCGAAATCACGGGAAGGCACTGCAGGAACCTTGACGGTTACCTTATGGATGAAAATGGGATTCTGGACGTTTATACACATGCCTGTGAGGTAAGCCCTCAGGCTGATATTGCGATTATTGAAGGGGTTCGGGGCCTTTACGAAGGCTTTGAAAGTTTGACAGATCTCGGAAGCACTGCCCAGATTGCGAAAATCCTGGATTGTCCTGTTATTCTAGTAATTAATGCCCGCAGCATCACTCGCTCTAGTGCTGCTCTTGTAAATGGTTACAAGAATTTCGATCCTGACGTGCAAATTGCAGGAGTTATTCTTAACAATATTGGGGGCCGCCGCCATGCTGAAAAAGCAAAAGAAGCCATAGAATATTATACAGGCGTGCCTGTTATCGGGATTATTCCAAGGGACCCTGCTATGCAAATTTCAATGAGGCATCTTGGGCTTATGCCTGCTCTCGAAGGCAGACGAAGGCTTGGGGATGGAGGCTTTGAAACGCGCCTTAAGGGAATCGAAGAAATTATCAAGAAAGGGATTGATGTAGACTGCTTCCTTGAGATTGCTTCCGGCGCAAAACCTCTGAAAAGCCCGAAAAATAGTGTTTTTTCTCCAATCACGACCTCACTCAGCCGAAAACCCAGACCGAAAATAGGAGTTGCTCTGGATGAGGCTTTCAACTTTTATTACCGAGATAACCTTGACCTCTTGCAGCTTGTGGGTGCGGAACTAATTTATTTCAGTCCTGTTAATGATTCCCGGCTTCCTGAGCTTGACGGCCTCTATATCGGAGGAGGCTACCCCGAGCTATTCGCAGCCGAGCTTGAAGCCAACAAATCCATGCGCCAGGATATTAAATACGCCTCAGAAGCCGGTATGCCCATTTATGCAGAATGCGGAGGCCTTATGTACCTCACTGAAAAAATCAGTACAGGAATTCCGGGCAAAGGGACCTATCATGATGCTTCAATGCCCGAAGTCACATATTCAATGGTAGGGGCCCTTCCAGGGCATACCCTCATGGGGACAACAAGAGTAGTCAGCTACAATATAGGGACTCTGGAGAAAGACTGCCTTATAGGGAAAAAGGGGAATAGTTTCAAAGGTCATGAGTTCCACCATTCTGAGATCCGGGAAATTCCCGAAACAGCGGAGTTTGCAATAACAATTTCCAGAGGCACGGGAATAAAAGGCAACAAAGATGGGCTAATCTCTAAAAACACGCTTGGTTCTTATGCACACCTGCATGGAGTTGCTTATAGGGAACTAGTGAGTTCTCTCGTGGAAGCTGCGAGCAAGTTCAGGGAAAGCAAGAATTTAACTTAGTCGTGGGCTTTAATTTTCAAATAATTTTCAAATAATTTTCATATCATCTCATAGATCTAAACAATTATTCAGGTGGGCGTTATTTTATATTATTTAGAGAATGAATTTTAGAAAATGAATGTGCAAATAAAGAACTTACAGCTTAACTTCTAAGTTTTAGACTTTAATTTTTGAGAGAATAATATTATATTTATTTACCTATTATAATCAAAGTTAGGTGATAACGTATTATTGACATTGTTAGCATATTGTTAACATATTGTTGATATTGTTAACATATTATCGTTTTGATATATTGTCCTTAATACATATCCATAAAGAAGATTTTTAATTGTATTTTCTTTTCAGGTGAAATTATTGAAAACACAACTCAAAGGAGATAGGGTTCTGGCTAGCAGGGAAGCAGTGCCTGAGCTCTATAACACAGGATATTTTGGAAGACTTAAAAAGGAAGGGCTGGAACTTTCGCTTGTGGAAGCCGCGTTTCTGCTGTCCAGGGGAAAGCTTGAGATTGCCCTTGAAGATAGACTGCTGGATTTCAGGGCTTTTTTCGAACAGGCATCCTTAAGGCAGCCTAATTTCGAGCTGAAATATATTGTTTATAAAGATCTTAAAGAAAGGGGCTATTATGTCCAGCCTTCAGCTACAGATTTCAGGGTATACCCAAGGGGTAGCCATCCCGGGAAGAGTGCAGCAAGGATTTTCGTTCATGTGCATTCCGAAAGGCAGCTCTTGCCTGTAAAACTTCTAAGGGAGGCAGTCGTATCCGCAGAAAACGTGCATAAGCAGTTTATCCTTGCTGTTGTGGACGAAGAGAGTGACCTGACCTTCTATGAAGTAAAAACATCTTCTCCTGCAGGGCTAATGCCTGAGCAATATCCTGTGGCCAAAACAGGCGCTACTTTCCTGGAAGATAGGGTGGTAATCTGGGAACCTGAGGTCTCAGAGATGCTCTATTCCAGGGGATTTTACGGCAAAATGCTTGATTCCGAAAGACTGCAGCTTTCACTTGTAGAATCCCTTTATCTCTTTTCAAAAGGAGTGCTGGAAATCCAGGATAGGGAGGGAAAAGCCTTTTCTTTTAAGGAGTTTGTGGAAGCGGCTTCTCAGATTGAGAACTCTTTCTTTAGAAAGTATACGGCTTACAAAAATCTGCGGGATTCGGGACATGTTGTCAAAACAGGGTTTAAGTTCGGAACGAATTTCAGGGTGTATAAAAAAGTAGAATCGATAGAAAAAATTCCTCACTCCGAGTACCTTGTAAACGTAATCCCTGAAGATTTTGAATTTAAACTTCCGGTCCTGTCAGGAGCTGTCCGGCTTGCAAACAGTGTGCGGAAAACCATGCTTTTTGCAATTGAGAAAGGAGAGGAAATTGAGTATCTCGATATTAGCAGAGTTAAAATGTAAGGTTGTGGAAATTATAAAAAACTAGAAAAAATATGAGAACTTTATAGTAATTTAAGATCAAAAGTAGTTAATTTAGTAATTAATTAGTTAATTATTAATTAGTTAATTAATTCTTATAACAGCGGTTTCGATAAATCCATAAAGAAAGTAATTAGGGAATATGGCATAGGTGTGGTTGAGGGGGAAGTTCAATAAGGGACATTATTGCAGTAGATATATCCGGCAGGCACAGGATTAAGGGAGGATATTATATGGTCTGTGCTGCTGCAGCACTTTCGGTGTCTGCTGACCATATTGAAAAAGTTAAGCAAATAAAAATTCTTCCTTTCTGGCTCAAAAGGTCCCCAGGCCTCCTGGATATTGTGCAATTAATTGAAGATGCTGCTGCTCAGCTTTCTTTCGAAGGCACGATTGTTGCAGAAAAAGGGGATATGTACAATAAACCTATCTGGGTCCCTGAGAGCATGTTTTCAAGACCTTTCAAATATCAGGAATCTATTGCAGAAAAGAGCGCTATAGAACTTGCCCATCATGTCTCCCTCAGTGCGCGGAATTTACTTATTAATGAACTTAAAATCGAGGTATAAAAATTTTAGCCGAAAGAAAATCCGGAAACGAAAAATCTGGAAATGAAAACAGAGTTATCCTGGTTAAGAGAACTGCCCCAAATTCCGATGCCGAGCGTGAGGACTACCTTTTTCAGGAATTTAGGGAACTTGCAAGAGCTGCAGGTTACTCTCCAGTTGCCGAAATTACCCAGACCAGGTTTCCTGATTCAAGGTACCAGCTCGGGAGAGGAAAAATAGAAGAGCTTTCTGAGCTTGTAAAGGATACAGGTGCGGAAAAAGTTATTTTCTACAACAGACTCTCCACTAAACAGCTTTTCAATATTGCGGAAATTTGTAAATGCCAGGTTATAGACAAGTTCCAGCTTATCCTTGAGATTTTTGCAAAAAGGGCAACTACCCACCGTTCCAAGCTCCAGGTCGAGCTTGCAAGGCTGAAATACGAAGTCCCCAGGGCAAGAGCTGTTGTATCTCTCCTGAAAAAAGAAGAAAGGGCAGGCTTTATGGGCCTCGGAGGGTACGAAGATTCATATGAACAGGACCTTAAGAAAAGAATTGCAAGGATCCAGACCGAACTTAAATCTGCAGAAAAAGATGATGAATCCCTGAGGGCCTTCAGGCACAGGAAAGGCTTTTCCTTAATATCCCTTGCAGGCTATACTAATGCAGGGAAAAGCACTCTCTTTAATGCTATTGTTCAGGAAAATGCCGAAACAAAAGATATGCTTTTTACAACCCTTGTCCCAACAACCCGGGCCCTTGACCTTGGGGGAAGAAAGGCTCTTTTAACCGATACTGTCGGTTTTATTGAAGATCTTCCTCACTGGCTTGTGGATGCGTTTAAGTCTACTCTTGATGAAATCTTTCTTTCGGACCTTATCCTCCTGGTAGTTGATGTCAGCGAAGACCCTGAGGTAATCCTGCAGAAGCTCTCAACTTCCCACGATACTCTCTGGGACCGGATTCAGGGAGTCCCTCTTATTACTGTCCTGAACAAAACCGACCTTGTTGACGAAACTAAACTTGACGCTGTTATAGAAAAGATAAGATACATGGCTCCAAATCCCGTATTTATTTCCGCAAAAGAAAAAACAGGCATGACTGCCCTTAAGGCGGAAATAATCAAGCACCTTCCTTCATGGTGTTTTTGTTCTCTTTCACTTCCGAACTCAAAAAAAGGAATGTCCGTTCTTTCCTGGTTATATGAAGAAGGAATTGTCCACAGCGTAGAGTATGGGGAACGAATTAATGTAGACTATGAAGCAAGGACAGAAACGATTAATAGGGCTCATGCCCTTCTGACTTCCCAAGAGCTTTGAAAAGTCCTCAGAGTTGGTCTGATTATAACATCTGGATATATGAAGGATACCAAACAATTTTCAGGTTTTTCTGAAGAATTTAAGGTTTTTGAATTTTATAAAAAGGATAATAAAATATTTCTAAAACGTTTCTCAATATCTTTTTTCTAAAAGATTATTTGTATAACCTGAATATTGTTCGTATATACACGAAAGGTATTTATATTCGAAAGTCGTTTGTATGTTTGCGAACGGGAGTCTACTGAAGATATCAGACCCTCCTAATATCCTAAACTACACCCCTATACCAGATTTTTACTATGTTTCCCCCGTTCGCAATTCCTCCTCGTTTAATTTTATTTATCCTTGATTTCTATTTTATTATCTTAATTTTTCATTTTTTATCCTTATTTTTTTACCCCAAGCGCATGATTTCTGATTTTCTAAAATATATTATAATATCTATTCTAATATTTTAATATTCAAATATTTCTAATATTTTATACTTAAATATCTTACATTTTAATATCTTACAAGCCGTGCGTTTTCCAGTTTCGTTTTTTCCGATTGCCTCAAAATATATATAAATCAATCTTTCAATTCTATACTGGCATGTTGAAATTCGATCTTCACGTTCATTCCGAACATTCAAGTGACAGTAAATCAAGCCACGTAGATATTCTCGGATTTGCTGTTAAAAGGGGGCTTGACGGGTTTGCCATCTGCGATCATGACACAATAGGAGGCGGGCTTGCTTGCAGGGAAAAGGCCCTTGAACTTGGCCTTGAGCTTACAGTGATTCCTGCAGTTGAGGTTAGTTCTTCAAAGGGGCATATCCTTGTTCTGGGAATAAAAGAAGACATAGAGCCGTTAATGAGCCCTGAGGAGACTATTCTTAAAGCCCGGGAGCTTGGAGGAGTGGTTATTATCCCGCATCCGTTTAAACAGAGTTCGCATGGAATAGGGAGTTTTGAAGGCCTTGATATTGATGCTGTTGAGGTTTTCAACTCCCGCTGCCTTTTCAACGGGGCTAACCGGCAGGCCTTAAGCGAAGCAAACAGGCTTGGAATTCCTGGAGTTGCAGGAAGCGATTCTCATGTGCCGGAAATGGTAGGCCAGGCTTATACTGAAATTGATGTTTCAGAAAATTCCCTTGAAACTGTGCTAAAAGCCATCAGGGAAGGAAGAGTTTCTCCGGCCGGAGAAAATTCTCCAATTCCGATCATTCTCAGACAGATGTCCGGAAGCACTCAACGAAAACTAAAAAACAGGGTAGGAAAATTCCTGCGAATGAAATAAGAGCTATATTTGACCTTAGTTTTACTCTTTTAATTACTTTCTTCTAGATTTATTTTGGCTATTTTAGATGCCGCTCTGAACTATTTCAATCCACACACCTGCGAAGGGTGCGACTTAGAGCCTATCCGAAAAGTGTTGTGACCTGTGTAGATGTCCAACATTAAGATTTATCGAAACTTCTGCAACAGCCAATGGTATATCCTAAGTGTGGTAAAGAGTCTTAGAGACATCTGGAAGAGAGAAGGGAAGAGCTGGAAAAAGATAGTCACTCTTATCCTAATCTTGAGTGTAATGATATCATAAAAGAAATTGTGAAGATAAGAGACATAGAAGAAGAGACCTAAACTGTATTATAGCAGAATAAGAAAAGAACTTCT
>CAZFNE010000079.1:0-9495 GCA_964520335.1 uncultured Methanosarcinales archaeon
ATCCACCTTCTGTAAACCCAATAAGAAAAGGAAAACGTGGTAGAAATCCAAAAACCAAAGCAAAGAATCTGCTTGATAGGTTTATAGAACACAAAGAAAATATTCTGAGATTCCTGACAGACTTAAAAGTTCCTTTTGAGAATAATCAGGCAGAAAGAGACATAAGGATGATGAAACTACAGCAGAAAATCTCAGGAACTTTTAGAACCACGCAAGGAGCCCAAGCTTTCTGCAGAATTAGGGCGTATATTTCAACGATAAAAAAGAATAATTTGCCTGTTATGGACGCTATTCTCGCGGCGCTCAAAGGAGCGCTGCTAACTATAGCCTGAATAGTTACAATTATATTATAATTAAAACCATAAGAAAATAATTTCTCACGTGGATGAATAATAGTAAATTTTTTGTTAATTATAGATCCATTTTGGGGATGTTTAAATAAATCCCATTCGTATCCTTTAGGATTAAAGTAAAATTTAGTATTATCTATTTCAGTAAAATTATTATTAGCCTCAATAATTTTTGTTTTAAAATCTGCAAACTGTTTATCAGGGAAAATACAAAAGTTAGAAAACTTATTTAAATACTGCCTATAATTCTCAAATAGTTCAAAAGGTAGCCAGACATTATTATTATGTGTATATGTTGCTCTAACATTCCAAAAGTAAACTATACTTTTAATATCCTTATTGCTTCCAAATATAACTGTAGGGATTTTATTATAATAATTTTCCTTATTATAGTTTATATTCCATATATTAATCGACTCACTGATTGAGGACATTACACGTGATACAAATAGAAGACTTTTTCTATGATGGTCAAATAGAATTTCAAAAAATTTAGAAATCGAATTTAAGTTATGAAAATCAATATTTTCAAAAAAACTTTCTTTTTTATCCTTCTCAAATTTTTTTTCAATTAAACCAAAATTTACATAATAGATGTAATTCTCTAAATTAGTCTCTTTATCAAAACGAGTGAAAATACTTCCGACAGCTTTCTCAAATTCGGTTTTTGGAAAGCCTGGAAGATTATTGAAAATAACTAAAGGCATAGATAATTCGTGTAGAACATTTTCTTTTCCTTCAATTGTGAGCGTATTGAATTTTAAACTTAAATTTTTATTCTCACAACTTGAAAAATTTATAATAATATCTGGATCATGATAATTGATAAATTCAACTGTATTTTCAGAAAATAAGTCTGAATCATTAATCAAAATAAGATTAAGAAAGCCCCCTATTTCGGATGAAAAACTTTTGATTATTTTTTGTAAAATAGTATGATCATCTTTATCAAGAATACAAAGTTTTTTTATGGGGCGTGCCTTTGTCGTGACTGTATCAGGTATAAACACTTAGATTCCCTTCTTCTGCATGGAATAATAAGTTTAATGAGTAAGAAATATTTAATTTGATAGCATATCAAAAGAAGTATAATGTTTTACTTAAATAGGGTGAGTTGTGTATTAAGTAAAAATCAAATTATGTGAGGCCACACTACCTTAAAGGATAGGGTATACTTCTGTCGCTTACTTAGGTTAGGGAGATTAACTTGTATATAATAACGTTCCCTTAATTCAGAATTAGATTCTTAATTACCGAAGTTACGATTGAGCTTGTCCCAAAACTTAAAATTGCATATTGGGTTTCAAATTTCAAATAACCAATAGACTTTCCGGTAATGAAAATAATTCTGAAACTTTTATTGAAGTAAAAATAAAATTGGTTTTGGGATGAGCTCATTACTAAGAAAGTTTATTTTATAAAAGAACAATATATAAAGTATTTAAGCAAAATAAAAAAGAGGTGGGTGTCCACTTCACTCTCACTTACAGGACGAGTATTCGTAACCCTCTGCTTCCAGATGTAATAAAACCAATAAGAGAAGATAAAATTCAATAATTTTATGCTAAAAGGTAATGTATACCTTTCTTCTAAAAATGGTATTTTAAACAATAAACAAGTTTAGAAGGCTCGAATATTATTTCCTCGTACTAAACTTATGGGACATATACAACGTTAAAAAGTATACGCTGTTTTGTGAGATTTACGCACAACCATTTTCCAAAAATTACCCCTGCACAATTAACTCATTTTATATTATATAATTAATAATAAGTTAACTTTATGCATTTTTTGCAGAGTTTATGCATAACCGCATTTTTTATAAATTTCTCTGCCAAAATTACTTCTTTTCTATAAAGACACATTAATAAATAAGCAATTTTTGTAGTGAATTTGATGCAGTATATAGGCTATTATTAGACTCATTAATCTAAGACGGTTTTCCCAGTTTAGCGGTGAATGAAAGATTACGGAAATATCGGTATTTAAGATAACAACAAACAGTCTTTCGATAGAAAGATATTTTATTAATTGGTAATTCTAATGGATAGATATTAGTGAATTCTTTTTTGAATGTGCTGAAAACAATTGAAAAGTAAATGTTTTTTAGAAATATAATAAAGTTGTAAAAAATAAATAGTATTCTGTTTTGTAAGGACATTATATAAAAAGACTTCAATGTTTAATTATTAAATCCGATAAAAAATTTACTGAACCTTTTTAACTTACTATTTAAGATTACGAATTTATTATCGGCAGCGTGCCGAAAGTTTTGTAAAATTACAACTTTTAAAAAGTCTTTGATTCAAAAATTCGATGTCATCAGACTAATTCCGTGTACGGTATACAAAAATTTTATCTTGAATTTACAGCAAATTTGATACACTGCCGAATTATCGAAACAGAGACCATTTTTTACTTGAAATGAATTTGAATAATTAATTTTAGTTGATACTATTCCGATAAAAGCCATCGCGATTAACGCATATGCGAATATTCAAATGCTGTAATTACATCTATTCTAATAGATAAAACTAATAATTCAAAGATTTCCAAGAAAAGCTCTTGTCATGTATAAAACTATGTATGTAAATTGAAATCTGAATTATACTATTTTTAAAAATAATAGGGATGATAAAATATAAAATTGATAGATTTGACAGGACAAAGATTTGGTAGATTAACAGCAATTGAGCGTGCCGAAAATAATAAAAGAGGCCAGGCTCGCTGGAAATGTGCTTGTGATTGTGGGAGTGAAAAAGTAGTGAATAGTGATGACTTACGGAGTGGTAGAACAAAGAGTTGTGGTTGTAGTAGAGTGAAAGATTTAACTGGACTAAGATTTGGTAAATTAACAGTTATTGAACTTGCGGACTATAAAAAAGGTAATGGAGCTTTTTGGATATGTAAATGTGATTGTGAAAATGAAAACATAATACATGGCGTCCGTTTGATAAATGGAAGTATAAAGAGTTGCGGCTGTTGTAAAGTAATAGATTTGACAGGACAAAGATTTGGTAGATGGACTGTAATTGAACGTGCTGGAGTTAATAAAAATGGCAAGTATTTATGGAAAATCAAGTGTGATTGTGGGAATGAAAAAGTAATAAGTACTGGTGATTTGCAGAGTAATCGCACAAACAGTTGTGGTTGTTTACATAGAGAACTAATAAAAGAAGAATATGGTAAAGCAACATTTAACACATTACTGAGAATTTATAAACAAAATGCTAAAAAAAGAAACCAGCAATTTTTTTTAACAAAAGACGAATTTAAAGAATTAATATTTTCAAATTGTTATTATTGTGGTAAAAAACCATTACAAATAGTACGTAATGAGTATTCAAATGGTGACACTGTCTATAATGGAATAGATAGAATTGATAGCTCAAAAGGGTATATTCCAGTTAATGTTAGATCATGTTGTGGACAATGTAATATTGCCAAGAGTGGGTATTCCGAAGAAGAATTCCTGTCGGGTATAAAAGCTATATATGAAAATTTAAATCTGGACCAAATGCCTTATAATAAATAATAATAGAGGCGATAATATAGCAAATTGGATAGATTTGACAGGACAAAGATTTGGTAGATTAATAGCAATTGAGCGTGCCGAAAACGATAAATCTGGTAAAGCTTGTTGGAAATGTATTTGTGATTGCGGAAATGAAAAAATCGTACGTGGTAGCTATTTGCAGAGAGGTCATACAAAGAGTTGTGGTTGTAATAGTAACAATAGTCTGAAAGACTTAACGGGGCAAAGATTTGGTAAATTAACTGTTATCGAACGTGCCGAAAACGATAAATCTGGTAAAGCTTGTTGGAAAAGTATTTGTGATTGTGGAAAAGAAACTACTGTCCTAAGTAGCAATTTAAAAAAAGGTCATACAAAGAGTTGCGGCTGTTTAAATGATGCAATAGATTTAACGGGAGAAAGATTCGGCATGTTAACTGTAATCGAACGTGCCAAAAATAATAAAAATGATAAGTACAAAACTGTAAGATGGATATGTAAATGTGATTGTGGGAATGAAACAATAGCATATAGTCAGCATTTGAGAAGTGGGAGAAAAAAGGATTGTGGATGTATATCTAAAAAATATGGTGTAGCAACATTTAAAAGTGTGCTTAATAATTACAAAAAAGATAAAAGAAGAGGATATGAATTTTTATTAACTGATGAAAAATTTAAAGAATTAATATTCTCTAACTGTTACTATTGTGGTAAAAAACCATCACAAATAATGCGTAGTATTTACTCTAATGGTGACACTATATATAATGGAATAGATAGAATTGATAACTCAAAAGGGTATATTCTAGGCAATGTAAGGTCTTGTTGTAAGCAATGTAATTTTATTAAAAGCAAATATTCCGAAAGAGAATTTCTCTCAATGGTAAAGGCTATATATGAAAATTTAAATTTGAAATCAAGAGTCTTCCCTAGGCCTTAACTCGACTTCCCGAAACTAAGTTTTCCCAGGCCTTGACCCTCTCCATAACATGGCTGTTAAGGGTAAACAGCTTATCATTTTTTGCATTTCGCTTCATGTAAACTAATTTTAGGAAATCCTAACTTTTTCAGTCAGAGTAGGATATATGTAAAAACAAAAATGTTTTTTGTTTTTTAATACATAAGTTATACTACGTTACCCATATACCGAGAAGGTGAACCTTTATGGATATGAAGTTTGATATGCAGACGCTTAAATTAAACTTACAGGACGCACCATTTTTGTGCGATGTTGTTGGGTACGATAATATAATCAATAAAGCTCAGTCAAATCCTGGGATTATAGCATTATATTTTAGTAATCCAGAATGTTATCAGTATCAACATTATTTAGAAAGCCTATTCCAGAACATAAAACGTTATAATATTAGGTACTGTAAAAAGAAGCTTAAAGAGGATTTATTAAATCCTGATAATGATAACTCTGTTATAACAGAAATAGAAGTCGCCGCCAAATTAGCTCCTTATTTTAAAATAACACCAGAATATCCTATAGATCAATCACAAAAAAAATCGAAAAATTTGGATTTGATGATTGAGGATAGAAGTAGTGGCGAGAAAGCCCTTATCGAAATTGCTACAAAAAATTATGAATATGAAGATAAAGAAGAAGCTACTGTTTATCTTCTTGGACTTAAAGGAGGTAGAGGATATACTATAAAAAATGGATGTTATAATAAACTTGGAGAACAACTAGGATATATTCAAAGTAAAAAAATAGATTTAGAATTACCTTTAATACTCTTGTTTAAAGATGAAGAGTTTTACTTTTATAGCAATAAAACTACTTTGCATGATAGGGATGTATCAGCTGCACTATGTGATGGTAAGTATGGATTTTATTTTGAAGAAAATATCAATTTTATTAGCACGATAGGTGTTTATCAGCTTGCATTTAATGATGGATATAAATTTTACGGCAAACTCTATAACCCACCGATAGCTCCTTTACATGAAATGAGTCCTGAATTTGAGAAAAAGTTTACCCATATATTCTTTGATCAACCGCCTCATTTAAGTCACTGATCAACTTGTTTCTTTCATTTACATATCTCTTAGCCCTTTACTCTCCATAGAGATTTTAATTGGCTCTTCGCTGTTTCGAGTGGGTAACTTATATTCATTTCCTAAATATTGAAGTAATATGCCCAAAATTTAGAATCATTTGTTATCGAAAATCAGATTCAAGCTCAATGTTTTTCATTTCAATCGGGCAACTGTGTAACTAATGAATTATTTTCAACCCATACAAAACAGCGAAGAGCCTTTTAATTTATATAAAGTAGACATCCTGCTTTAGAAATATGAAAATAATTTAAACCTTTATTCACTACATATAGAATGGTCGTTCTACTTTTTTGGACTATTTTGAAGGATATATAAATGATTAACGGAATTTATTAGTTGAATTTCTTAATAAAATCCAAAATCAGGATATAATAGATCATTTATGATCCTTAAATATTCAGACTCAAGCAAGCAACTCATATTAGATCTATACATTTAACTACTCTCAACGTTCCCAACATTTTCAATATTTTGTACAGAATCAACAGCTTCAACCGTATTGCTGCAGGAGACCTGCCAGTTTTTGACCTTTTTTGTGCTGACTTTTATGAGTTTTGCAAGCTCTACAGGGTCGGCTTCTATCAGGGCTTCGACGCTTTTTATTCCGGCTTCTTCGAGTTTTCCGGCTGTAGCTTTTCCTACGCCTTCGATGTCTTTTATGGATTTGGGTCTTGCTTTTTTAGGCTGGAGGGCCTGTTCTTCTTTCTGGGCTTTTTGCCATTCGATGAAATTGCAATGTGAACAGCCAAGGTCCCAGGCTCGTTTTCCTGCGTTGATTATGCGGATATGGTACAGGCCGTGTTGCTCACAGGACTTGTCGGTGACTATAATCTGGCCGCTCTTTGGAAGAGGCAAAGAGAAATTGCAGTTCGGGTAATTGTTGCAGCCTATAAAGCGGCTTCCTCTTTTCGAGCGCCGGATCATAAGTTCGCTTCCGCAATCCGGGCAGGTGCCTATAATTTTGTCTTCCCTCAGGCCGGCCTGAAGCGATTCTACGATTTTGTCGCGGTTTTTGTCAAGTTCGGAAAAGACCTGTTTTAGGATTTCCCTGGACTCTTCGAGGACTGCTGCTTCTTTAATTTTTCCTTCGGCAATCAGGTCCATATTTTCTTCAAGCAGCTTTGTCATGTCAGGCTTTGTTATGGTTGGGGAATACTTTTCAAGAGTATCCATGACTGCAAAAGAAGTGTTTGTGGGCTGGACTGGATTTCCGTGGATATAGGCTCTCGAATAGAGCTTGCTTATAATTTCGTGCCTGGTTGCTTTTGTCCCGAGGCCAAGTTCTTCCATGAGATTGATTAGCCTTCCCTGCCCGTAGCGGCCTGGAGGCTGAGTCTCTTTGTCCAGCATCTCTTTATTTTTCACTTTAAGGGTTTCGCCTTCTTTTAGTTCGGGGAAAAGCCTGTCTTCTGGAGCATTGTAGGGATAATACCATCTCCAGCCTGGTTCTACCAGCCTGGCTCCGTTTGCCCGGAATTCTTCTTCGTTGATGTCAAGGCGCAGGCGCATGGTTTCCCATTCACTTGGGCCTGCAAAGGTTGCAAAAAAGCGCCTGACAACAAGTTCGTAAACTTTCCATTCATCTTCATTCAGATCGGCTTGTTTTGCAAGCGAGGCCGGAAGAATCGGGGGGTGGTCAGTAGTTTCCTTT
Source organism: uncultured Methanosarcinales archaeon (assembly GCA_964520335.1). Classification (GTDB taxonomy): domain Archaea; phylum Halobacteriota; class Methanosarcinia; order Methanosarcinales; family Methanosarcinaceae; genus Methanosarcina. The sequence goes on from CAZFNE010000079.1 coordinate 7,583, forward strand.
TTCCCGCGCGTGGGAACCAGTTCGGGATTTTCAAGCAGGGTATCTGCATATTCTTTAAAGGGGCCTTCCCTGAAAAGTTCTATCTGAGCCCTTAAGTCCACGCTGTCCGGATAAACCGTATTATCTGTCCTTGGGTAAGAAATATACCCGTTCGTGTAAAGGGATTCGGCTATTCGCATTGCATTTGCAGGGCTGAGCCCTATAGCATTTGCTGCGCTGATAAAGCCTGTAGTGTTAAATGGAGTAGGGGGCTGATCGGTTTTTTTGCCTGTCTCTATTTCTTTTAAGATTGCCTGTTTGCCTATTTTCTTAAAGGCATTTACTGCTTCTTTCTTATCCAGGAAGCGGCGAGTAGAATGCTGGGCTGAAAAGGTTTCCTTTTTCGAGGTTTCAAGTTCAACCTCAATTTCCCAGTATGGGGTGGATACGAATTCATTTCTTTCCTTCTCTTTGTCAACTATGAGAGAAAGGGTAGGGGACTGTACTCTTCCTACCGAAAGGAACATTTTCCCGAGCCTTCCTGCTGCAAGGGAAATATAGCGGGTAAGGGCTGCTCCCCAGACGAGGTCAATAACCTGCCTTGAGTGGCCTGCATCCGCAAGATTGAAATCAATTTCAGTCGGGTTTGAAAAGGCCTCATTAATTGCCTTTGGGGTAATTGCGCTGTAGCGAACACGATTAAAAGGAAGTTTGGAATTAACCTGTTTTATAATATTCAGGGCTTCAACGCCTATGAGTTCTCCTTCCCTGTCGTAGTCAGTGGCAATTGTAACTCTACTTGCCTCTTTTCCGAGGGCCTTAAGGGCAGTCACGATTTTCCGGTTAATAGGCGTGGTTATGATTTCGGCATCAATAAGGGCTTTTGCTTCAACTTTCTGCCAGTTGTTGTATTCTTTGGGAAAATCGATTCCCACGATATGGCCGGAAAGCCCTACAACTGCAGTCTCCTCTTTGCTTTCACCAGCTCCAAGCTCATACCTGTATACATCCACTCCACTGACTCTATCTTTCTTCGGACTTTTTGGAGCCAGAATTGCAGCTATCCTCCTTGCTGCTATATTTTTTTCTGTTACTATAAGATGCATTTAAAACTCCGATAACTTTTCTTGAATTTAGGGAAGACTACTTCCATACCCCACATTTCTGCCTGCCTGACAAGCCTTTATTTACCCTTAAGTTAGCCTTTGATCGAATCTGACTTAACCTAAATTAACCTGATTTAACCTAAATTAACCCGACTTTAAACCTGACTTTATTTCTTGAATTTCTTTTTGTAATATAAATTTTTGGATCAAAAATTAGAGATACAGGCATCCGTAACTATAATCCAGCCATTAAGCCAGTGGCTTCTTACTTTATTTACTGTGCTTTATCTATAATTTTAATATCTACCGGTTTTATTTGCCTGCACTATTTGAAGTGATTGTGAACTGGTCGATCTTTTGATGATTATATTTGTCCTGCCCTGTTTCTTTTAATTCCTCTTTTTGGCTTTTCATTTATTCATGTATCTACTGCTTAACCTTATCTGTTAAGTACTTTACTTCAATTTTCTCGTGGCTTCCAATTAAGGCAAAAGCAAGTTCCACGGCTTCCTCAGGGCTTTTTGCTTTATGTGTGCCTTCAATTTCCCATTTTGATTCGAGCACGATTACAGGCTTTCCTATCTTAAGGCCAAGCGCAATTTCCGAAAGGGTCCCGTACTCCCCATTTACTGCAATTAAGGTATCTGCAGACTGGGCAATAAGAACATTTCTTGCCTGTCCCATTCCACTGAGCACAGTAATATCAATCCAGGGATTTGCGTCTGCCCTTGAAGTCCCGGGTAAAATCCCGAGGGTTATTCCTCCTTCCTGTTTTGCTCCGTATGCGGCTGCCTCCATAACTCCACCCAGCCCACCGCAGAGCAGAAC
>CAZFNE010000079.1:9595-12062 GCA_964520335.1 uncultured Methanosarcinales archaeon
GCTGCTGCAAAGGCTTCTGCGGAATTAAGCTTAAAAGGCCTTCCGAAATTTACAGGATTGCCTGCAAGCAAATAAGGAAGGGCCCTGTGTTCAAGTTTCAGTTCTTCAAGTTCTGGGAAAATTCTCTCTACTTCTTCCCAGGAGCAGTCAAGGACAATAATCCCTTTTTCTGGGGAATCTGCAGGAGAGAGGGCTTTTTCTGCCATAGGGTCGAGAAGAATTGCAGAGCGAGGCAGCCTTGCGATTCTGTCGTACATGCGGGCAAGCTCAAAGCGGGCCATCTTTTTTCCTGTGCATTTTTTAGGGTCGCACTGCCCTGCATGATATATATAAAGTGGGATATCTCGGTTTTTTATAGAATTCATCAATTCTCCTCTGAATGTTCTTCTGCCTCTCTTTCTATCTCTTCATTCTGTCTCTTCTTTTTTCTTTTCTAAATCCTCTTTAGCTGCCTTCCAATTGGATATTCGGGATAAGTATTTCTATTTAGGTTTTACTTTTATATTTTTAGGTATATATTATTTATTCTTTTATTTTACCCTTGCTTTTCATTATTTTTATTGTTTTTTTCTTTTTAGCCCTTCCCCTATGCCTTTTTTCTTTTATCTCTTAGTTTATCTCTTTTCGCTCATTCTATATGTTAGTTCTGTATACCGTTCCTGACACTGATCGTTTACACTGGTTCTATACTCTCCTCATTCTTCAATACTGTTCCGTATGCTATTTTCAGTATACATCGGCTTAAATGCTCGATAAATCGTCTTCCTTGAAAATTAATAATAAGTTAGTTTATATCCAATGGCTTGTATACAATTATCTATATTACTGCTTCGCTTTGATCTGGAAAACAGGACAATTTAAGTTATGGGACAATAAAAAACAGGACAATAAGTGTTGCTTGAATCCGGGAGTATAAATTGTTTAAATAAACTCCAGGAATTACCTGAACATTAATCAGGCCATGCTGTCTTAATGCTGTCTAAAAATTCTAATTGGAAGATCGCATCCTGAAAAAATTCTGTTTACATAACCAGAATTAGCGCTGAAGTTTTTGCTAGAGGAAGCAGGTATTTGCGTTAAAAAATACTTTGTAATAGCTTTAAAATAAGGCGTTCCCCAAACCTGAAAAACTTAAAGTAGCTGTAATCAAAGAGTTTATTAGGAATATTGAAAAGGCTAAGGTAAAGAATGTATTCTTCTGGGAGGTAAGAATCTTTTTCCTTTTCTTTTCATTTTACTTTTTCTTCTTGACCCTGGCTAAGTTTTGAGAGTTATTTGAAAAAAGGTAGTCAGGTCTGTTTGGAAAGCTCTTTAGCTATGTTCCTATTCCCTTAGAAAATTCTCTTAAAGAAATAAGGGATATAAGGAGAATAACGGAGAATAAAGGAGAATATAAGGATAACAGAAGAGGAATAAAAGAAATTTGGGGATTTGTTCAACAAACCGAATGCTAAATTGGCACGAAGGAGATGGGTATGGAAGAGACAGTTTACGATAATACTTCTGATATTGAAATGGAAATAACGAAGGCTTCCTGGTGGGCAGTCCTTTTAGAAGGGGTCATTGCCGTGCTTGTGGGTTTATTTCTTTTGCTCAGGCCTGCAACCACTACAGTGCTGCTTATGCAGGTTCTTGGGATTTACTGGCTGGCAAGCGGAGTTCTTTCCTTATTAGGAGCAATTGTTAATAAAGGAGAAGGAAGCCGAACCTGGAGATTCCTTTCAGGTATCTTGAGCGTAATTGCCGGACTTTTCATTCTTACTTATCCTTATTATGGGTCCTTTATACTGCTGAGATTTTTCATTATTTTTATAGGAATCTGGGTAATCGTAAGTGGTGCAGTAAAATTGTATTCGGCATTTAAGAGAGGAGGCTGGGGCATTGGGGTCATCGGCATTTTAACCATAATCCTTGGCCTTCTCTTGCTGACCAACTCCCTGGTAGGTATCCTGGTTTTGCCCTGGATCTTTGGCTTCTTCCTTGTAATTGGAGGAATTGCAGCATTAATTCTGGGGATAAAAATGAAGTCTTGAATCAGGAAAAATCAAGAGGAAGTTTAAAAATTAAAGAAATTAAAGAAATTAAAAAATGAAAAACTAAAAAACTGAAACATTAAGAAATTAAGAAAAGGAGAGATCAACATGGGAAGACCTATTGGGGTAACAATTTTAGCAGTTTTTGCAGTCTTATTGGCGTTTTTAAATTCAATTGCAGCGCTTCGTTTTTTGGGATTCTTGCCTTCTTTAGGCCCTTTAGAAGGCCGGGTTTTCAACCTGTGGTATGCCTTGCTATATGGCCTGCTTGCCTACATCTGGGTATGGTTGGCCCAAATGCTTTTGCAGGTAGATAAAGAAGCCTGGATGTTTCTGGCCATCATTACGGTATTTAACCTGTGCATTGATTTTGTAATAATGGTTACGGGCGGCTCATGGTATGACGTAAATCTTTCAGTCATTATCAATGCCCT
>CAZFNE010000080.1:0-12042 GCA_964520335.1 uncultured Methanosarcinales archaeon
AGATGAACAATATATATTCAGAGATGAAATATCAACCAGTTAATAGAGCACGACCAAATTATTAAATTAATAAAAAAACTTAGATACAAATTTTTATGCTGCTATAAATAGTAAATATTATCAATTCAGGTTTTTCTTTTATATCATTAATTAGATTAATAGGTTCTAAAAAAACCACCGTAATTAATTTTGATATCTACTTTTAACAAAAACTAAAAATAAAAATGAACTTAGGATATATGCTTAAAATATTTGCAGATTTCAAGAAATTAATCTGCTTTTTCCATTTTTTTGCACTTATTCTTAATCATGAACCGTTAAATGCAGAAAACATAAATGCTGTAAGCAAACTTTCACATCAGAGCTTCTTTCTTCTCCCATCAGTAATCCTTTTCTTAAAAGCATAATACTTTAAATATGTAGAAAAGTTTTTCCGAGTCTGCTCTGGCATTTTTCTGTACAGGTCTTCTGACAAACTTTCCCACTCTTTTGCCCTCTCAAGACTTTTCATTGCCAGGGCTTCAGCTGATTCCGGATTGGCCAGATGGGTTGACTTTGCCCCTCCCGAATTAACTACATCTATAATTGCTTTTGGGTTATCTATCAACGGGCAGGGCCTTAATGGATTTTTTGAAAATGGTTGGGTATTTCTAAAAGTCGTGAAAAATTTAGACCTGAGAGCTTCAACAAGGGTTACTTCATATATGTTTGAATCGGAATAGTGGCAAAATGCGCAGGGCTCAACGTCCCCCTTAGCATTGATATGGACAAAACCAACACCTGCACCAATGCACCCAAAAGAAAGATGTCCATTGTTCCAGAAATCTATGAGCACATAATCGTGTTTTATGCTGTAATCCCTGATCCTTTCCTGTACGTACGCCCTTTGCTCGGCAGTACAAACTATAGAAGTATCTGCACTGCTTCCTACTGGCATATACTGGAATAACCAGCCAAACCAGGCTCCTTTCTGGCGCATATAATCTAGAAATTCGGGGCTAGCTATGGTCTTATAATTTTTAGAATGGTAACAACAGGAAAAAGCAAATGCAATGTCTCTGGATCTCAAAATATCCATTGCCCTGATTGCTTTATCGTAAACTCCTGCCCCTCTCCTGAAATCTGTCTCTTCTTTTGTCCCTTCAATACTTATAAAAACGTTCAGATTACCCAGTTTAGCCATTTCGTCAGCAAATTCTTCATCGATTAAAGTGGCATTAGTAAATGCTCCAAATGTCATTTTAGAATGCTTTTTGCATATTTTAAGAATATCTGCTTTCCGGAGTAAAGGTTCTCCCCCGGTCATCAGACAATCCATGATTCCCAGTCCTTCAGCCTGATTTAAGATATCATCAAACTTTTCATATGAAATATTGTGGCCGCTTTCATAATCCTGAGACCAGCACCCTTTACACTTTAAATTACAATTACTGGTCGGATCTACCAGAAGAACCCTTGGAATGGAACATTTAAAAAAGAATTGCTTACTCCTGTAGATGTAAGCCTTATGATGTGGAAAAGGAGGAATTTCTTCTCTTTTTCCATTGATCATTAAATATTTCACCTGCAAAACCTCAGAACTTATTTTTGTTAGGGATACTGGTTTGTGAAATTATTTCTCATAAAGAAACTCACATTTGATTTTGTATTAGCTGTTCTTCACAAGTTCTTTGATAAGTGTACGGATTCGAGCACATACTTATATTACACTTGGATTTTCCATTTTGAAGGTTTATGGAGATGGAGATATCATAATAGAATATTTCAAGATCTACTCAGTTGATTGTTTGTGCTTTGATACGAAGAATACAAAGATACCCTTTAACGCGTGTTAAGTGTACCTGGCAGGGGGAATATCAGATCACCTGCAATATCTGATTATAGATGAGTTTAAGCTTTTTATATCAGTAGTATTTGAACTTTCTATTGCCCCATAATTTCAAGCAGTATTTCTATTGTTTAATAACAAACAAGTGGAACCTAGGATGGCTTATTTGATAAAAAGCACTAAAGGTCGGTGTTTCATAGTTAAAATAATTAGCTTTGTTTGTGTTCTAAGGCTTCAAAATTTTTCATGTAGGCAGAGCTTTTTTCATGTCCTTTTTCTTTTTTCTTTAAATTTTCAGACTTGTGATATTATAGCAAATTTTACATTTTTTGTCGTAAAAAACAAACTTGAGAGGCCATTAGAATAAATTACATTTTCATTACAGAGCATTTCTAAACTTAAATACAAGAAATATTAATAGTTTAAATTAATAATTAATATGAAAAGCTTTTATATTTTTGTTATAATATGCTTATATGGTGGGGAAGATACAGGGCGATAAGTGATTTTTTCACTTTTTAGAGATCCATCAAATTTATACGGCTATGGAATTTTTCAGCCACAATTGAACCTGTTAGGTACGCGTACTTGGTAGACTGCAGTAAAATGAATTGCTGAAGAGGTGAAATCTTAATGAGTCACCGGTTTCCTCCAAAAAAGAAAGGCCAGAAACCAAAATTCGACCATAAAAAAATCGAAGAACTTTTGAGAGCAGGCGAGAAACCCGTTAAGATTATGCTTCTATTAGGATGTTCTTATGGGGTTTTACGGTATGTAAGAAAGAAAATGGGAAGGAAGAAAGTATAATTTAAATAAAATATTTGGAAGTTATTATTTGTATTCAGAAAAAAAGAGGTTATATAAGAAATATTTTGTTCTTAGGCGTTTTCCCAGTAATTATTCTCATCAAGTTTGTCATTTGTTGAAGGTGAAAAATATGGCTAAAAGATTATTTGCAATCACATTTACCTTCTTATTTATAATAGGACAGATGTTCATGCGAAAGAAACGTATGAAAAAATCTCCTGTCTGGAGAGGGTTTCTAAGCGAAGCTATGTGGATAGACGACTATAAAAATCTATCACTTTTCAAGAAAGTAATTTTTTGGGTCAATTACCCTTTGTCGTATGCTAAATATTTATGGGTCGTTATATGGGATCGTCTTGATAGATTATACTTTAGAGATTCAAGAGCAAAATATAATAAAACTAAAATGGAACAACAAAAGCCTATAAATTATAGTAATATGAAAAGTTATTAATCTTACTAAAAAATTACCATTCTTCATTTTATTCTTCTGAAAAGAATGAGGCTTTTTGTTAAGATTCTTTCATAAAAAAGCTTTTTGTTATTCTTTCAGATGAATTTAAAAAAACCAGGTTATACACAATCTCTAGACATGTGTTTTTTGAAAAATTACTAATACCTTTATTTTAGTGCGAGGGATGGGATTCGAACCCACGAAATCCTTCGATACCAGATCTTAAGTCTGGCGCCTTTGACCTGGCTGGGCGACCCTCGCATATTGAAAGTAGCTTTGTGTTTTGCTCCTCTTAGCTCTCTTTACTTTTCTTCTTTTCGCTCGGAATTACCTTTTTACATTTTATTCTGTAATTAATCTCTTGAATTCAAGATTTTAAACCAGTAAAGTAATTCCGTCTATAAGACGAAAATCTGACTTGAGCCATATAGCCCGGGAAGCGAACATGCTTTAAATAAAGTTAAATTATTTAAAGTTTATCTTTACAGCATGGATATTACATTTCTTGGCACTGGAGTTGCGATCCCTGAAAAGGGTCGGGTACAGTCCGGAGTGCTTGTGAGACTTGAGGAAAAGCCGCTGCTAATTGATTGTGGCAGCGGAGTGTTAAGCAGGTTTCCTGAGGCTGGAATTCCACATACAGATGTGGATACGGTATTGTTATCACACCTTCATTTAGATCACGTATCTGATGTACTTCCTCTCTTAAAGGCAAACTGGCTCTCTGGAAAGCCTAATATGAGAATTTATGGGCCTGAGGGTACAGAGGACTGGTTTTCAACAATTCTTGAGGCTTATGAGTATATTCTTGATGAAGTGGATGTTGAAATTATAGAACTTCTTCCGGGAAAAGAATTCACACCTGAAGGGTTTGACTGTGAAATAAATTGTACGGCAGGCCTGCACAGTGTTCCAACCTTGGCGTACAGAATAAGTGCGGAAGACGGAGAATTTGTTTATTCAGGAGATACGGAACCCTGCAGAGAAATAATGGATCTTGCAACTGGAACTGATCTCCTTATCCATGAATGCTCTTTTCCTTCAAGCATAAAAGTTACGAACCATACTACCCCCAGTAGCCTTGCGGAAATCCTTGAAGAATATAACAATGAAATTGGAAGCCTTTGCCTTACACATTTCTATCCAGACATGAAAGGGCATGAAAAAGATGCTATAAGCCGCCTTAAGAGATATTTTGAGGGGGAAATAATTCTTGCGGAAGATTTAATGAAACTTGAATTATAAGGTTAAAAATAGAAGAATCTACAATGCAGGATCAGCAAAAATAAAAGCTTTATAGGTTCTAACCGCGTCATACCAGGTAAGCTGGTTTTACTGCATTGTAAATATAACTTTACATATAATAATCAAAAATTATTTAGCTGTGTAGAGATTTTTTGATAAAAAGTTTTTCATAGGTTAAAATTCTAATAATGCTTCATTAGCAGGTGACTGTATGGCAAGAATACTCTCAGAAACAGACCTCAGAATTTTAAAAATTGTTGCTCCTGAGTGTGAAGGGCTTATTTGTTCAGGCTCAGGAGTTCCCTATCGCTCTATACTTCCTCCACTCGCAAATCATTACTCAAAAGATGCAACCGATTTTATGAGGAGAATAAAGTCGTTATCAATATATGACCTTGAATATCTCATCAGGCTTATCCTTTCAGGAGAAGAAAGTCTTGGCTGTGTACCTATTGAATATTTAAGTCTCTTTATAAAATACGTATCAGATAAGTTGGGTGAAGAGCTTGCAACTCAGGTTAGACAGGCTTACCAAAAATTTGAGTGCGATGATTAATGTTATTTCGAAAAGCAACACGAAAAATCTCGCTTAACCAAAATTTTTAATTGAATACTATATTTATTAAACGAAAAAGATAGAAAGTAAAAAACAGTTATTTTCATCTTTTCCATATCATTTTATCTTTTTAAGCTGTCAATCTGTTTATTATGCTACCTTATTAAAAAGGTTACTCAGGGCATTATTATTTTCTGCCATACTTATCTTCAAGTCTTTCGATATCATCTTCTCCAAGATAGTCTCCCTGCGCAACTTCAATAAAAACCAGATTATCGTTATCTATGTTTTTTATCCTGTGAACCTCATTCACCGAAAGGTCAATGGAATCCCCTGGAAGAACCCTGATTTCACTTTTACCTTTTGATACAAGTCCTTTTCCGCTGACAATATACCAGTGTTCTTTTCTGTGGGAATGGCGCTGAAGGGAAATTTCACCCCGGGGAACCACAACTAATGTTTTTACCTTATACCCTGGCTTATCCGCAAGTACTTCGTAATAGCCCCATGGCCTTTTATCTTCACGTTTATTTTTTTCGATAATTTCCTCATAGACCTTTATATACTCGTCCACCATCCTTTCAACAGAAAATTTTACTTCTGCGGTTTCTCTACACTTATTTCGGGATATGGAACTGATTTTTGGCACAGCTATTACAGCTTCTTCTACATTATTGACCAGAAACCCTGTTTCTCCGTCCACGATTAATTCAGGCATAGCACCGCGATTTATCGCAATTGTAGGGGTTCCACTTGCCAGGGCTTCAACAATGCCAAGCCCAAAAGCTTCGTCATAATTGATTATATGCAGTAAAGCATAGGCCTTTGAAAGGAGTTTCTTTTTTAATTCTGAATCTACATGCCCCTCATAAGTGATCTGTTCATTATCAATATGAGGCTCAACTTCTTTCTCAAAATATTCTTGATCTGCGATAAAACCGGCAATCTTTAGCTTTCTTCCTGATCTTTTTGCAACCTCTATTGCTTCTCTAGCGCCCTTTTCTCTATCAATTCGCGATAAAAACAGGAGATAGTCTTCTGGTACTTCATTAAAAATAAAACGTTCAATCTCGATGCCATGTCGTACAGTAGCTATATAATCAAGCTCATGACATCGATTAGAATCACTAATTGATACATAGAAAGTTTTTTTATTGTATTTCTTATAAACTGCCAGAACTTTTCTTGAAGAAAAGCCGTGAATAGTTGTTAAAACAGGGGTATCAACTAGTGAACTATATGTAAGAGGAGGAAAATCAAAATGATTGTGTATTATATCAAATTTTTTGGATCCCTCAAAGGCTTCTGAGATATGCATGCTTTCGTATACCCTTCTATATGTCAGTTTTTTGTCACCATCATATTCTTCGTAGGGTATTGGGCATACCGCATGAAGCTTGGCTTTGGTATGCGAATCTGCAGTTGCAAATAAGGTAACGTCGATACCTCTTTTTATAAGCCCTTCAGTTAATAAAGAGACCATTGATTCCCATGGGCCATATTTTTTAGGCGGCGTGCTCCAAGCTATTGGAGACAACATTGCAATTCTTATAATAATTCCCCCAAACTTAATTAAATCCCCAGGTTTTCCAATAATATAAACAATTATTTAAATCATTACCATTTGAGACATTTTTAAATTAATTTGAAAACTACTGAATCTTAAGTTTTTATTATTAATATCTTAATCTTAATTTATTAATTAAAATCTATCTTATCAAGCTTCTCGATTTGATTTATTGGACAGAAAAGCTAAGATTTAGACATAAATTTAGTTAATCTTAACTTTATATCTAGTATTACTAAAATATAAGTAAGTTAACTAAAATCAGCTATTATATTCGATTTTAATTTATTTTATTTAATTATCTTAATTTTGAGCTACCTTTCTTTGGGTCAGTTTTGGTCTCAGCTTCCTCTTCAGTAAATCTGCAAAATTCATCTGGACACTGAACCTCAGGGCACTGGTGAATATATTCAAGGATATCAGATACTTTTGCACTCGCCATTGATACCGAGGTATCTGCACTTCCATAATATATTCGAATCTCATCATCTACCTGGACCCACCCGCATGGGAAAACTACATCATTAACATCCCCACTGCGTTCATACATTTCCCTAGGCCCAAAAACCCAGCCTTCAGACCTGTGAAGTACTATCCTTGGATCTTCAAGGTCAAGCAGGGCCAACCCAAGCCTGTAACTTGATTTTGATGTGGTCTGGCGAACGCCGTGATACATAATTAACCAGCCGTCAGATACACGGATTGGCTGAGGAGACAAGCCAATTTTCCGGGCATCCCACCAGCCTCCTTCTCGAGCATAAAGAAGAACCTCGTGATCTCCCCAGTACCGCATATCAGGAGAAAAGGAGATCCAGATATTTGCTTTTGCGCCTGCCATTCCGGAAACAGGCCTGTGCAAAAGGGCCCATTTGCCTTTGAATTTTACAGGAAAAATAGCAGCATCTTTGTTTTCAGGCGGCATTACGGGGCCAATTCGATCAAAATTGCGAAAATCTTCTGTAAGAGCAAGAGAGGCTAAAGGCCCTGAATCTGAAAAGGCTGTGTACGTTATGGCCCATTTGCCTAACTCATCTATATAAGTAATTCTAGGATCTTCAATCCCATATATTTCTTCAGGATGATTCACAGGATCAGGAACGAGAGTTGGCTCGCTGTCAATTTCCCAGCCGTCAATCCCATTTTTACTTCTAGCTACTGTAAAGTGGGAAAAACCTCTGTGGTCTTCAACACGTACTATTAATAATACTGAACCATTTACTACGGCTGCTGCAGGATTAAAAACTGAATTGGCCTGATAAGGCCAATCTTCTACTGTAAGTATAGGGTTTCTCCTATATCGTACAAATAACTCCCCATGGTCTTTCCAGATAACTTTATTTTTCCAGATCGCATCTTCCATATTAATAGTCCTCATTCTACTTGATTTGCTGATAACAGGCTCTTTCTTTTCTGTGAACTTGCTTCACTAATTTCATCACCTATTCTGGACTCTAATATTGTACTATAGACTTTATTAACATATTTATTTAAAGAACTCAATGCAATAAGGTAACAGATCACGGACTCTGCACCCTGATTTCCGTTCATTCCATCACAGTTAAGCCCGTCACAGACAGCACCTGTAGAGTAATCATACATAACAGCCTGCAGCTTATTCCGTCCAAGGAAATATTCGAAAGAGTATTTTGCGAGTTCTAGATACTTTTTATCTCTTACAACTTCGTATGCTGAGATATATGCCTGAGTTAAATAACCTGGCTCTATGGGCTGCTGGTCAAAAATTGGTTTTTCTCCATTGTAAGAGTACCATCCCTGATTCCCAACTATATCAAAATAATCTCCTTTCCACTGGGTTTCAGTGAGAAAATCAAGAGTTTCCAGGCCTACCTTTCTATATCTTTTATCTTTTGTATAGTTATATGCAAGAAGAAGTGCCTCACTCAGTTTCGCATTGCTGTAAGTAACTGTAGGCTCAAACCAGTTCCAGTCAGGTTTATAATTAGTTTCATATAAATCGACTAAAGAATCAGCGTGTTTTACAAAAATAGATTCAAAAACATCCTTGCTTACAAGTGAATCTATGGATCTTACAGCATCCCTTCGTGAGTTAAATACAGACTCAAATTCATCCGAATCGACTCCTGCTCTGAGCATTTCATACAAGCCACACATTGTGTAGGCTTTTGCCCTTGAATAGTTCAGATTCTCCATTTCTGGTCTGGATTTGCTGATAAGGGTATGTGCAAGTGTGCGTATATTTTTTGAAAGGTATGGACAGCTTACAATATGCCCGAGCCCGTAAATAGCCCTTCCAAGAGTATCTTCACTTCCTTTTTCATCTAAGAATTCCCTTTTGTAACTCATGAAATTATGAAAGTGTCCTGTATCTGTTTGAGCATGCTCAAGGAAACTCATATAGGTCGTAATCAATTTCCAGAACTCATCAGCCTTTTTCTGACTATCGATTAATTGTGTTAAGGCGACTAAAGCTCTTCCAACATCATCAGTGCTATATCCATGATGACGAGCTGGTACTCCAAGATTTGAATGCTGGATAACACCTACATCATCGGTTAATAGTTTGAGATAATCCAGCTTAACTTCAGGCAACTGGTTCGGAAGGAAATTGAACCTGTTTTGGATTCTTGGGTAGGTATCGTAGCTCTTTAAAGCTTTACTGAAGACAATTTTGTACTCTTTTCCTACATTTTTCCACGTCATCTTTCTACCAAAGTCATATGCTTTTTTGCGGATTTCATCACACTCCTTTGGGTTTTCAATTAAATGTAAAAGAGAATTCTTAAAACCGGTAGTATCCCCAAAATCCACAAGCACACCACGATCATCAGAAAGCATTTCCTTTGCATACCAGTAGGGAGTTGAGATAATTGCTTTTCCCATTCCTATGGCATAGGTTAAAGCTCCGCTTACTATCTGTTCTCTCGAAAGGTACGGAGATACGTAAAAATCGCTAGCAAGAATATAGTTACAGAGTTCTTCTTTTTCAACAAATTTATCATGGAATACTACATTGTTTTCCAGGCCGAGTTCAGAGATTTTATTTTTAAGATAGTTCCTGTATGTCTCACCTTGATATTTTTTTACCATTGGATGTGTTGCTCCAAGGATCAGATAGACTAGATCAGGATACTTGCTTACAACTCCAGGAAGGGCGTCTAGCATGCTTTCTATCCCTTTATTTTGACTTAAAAGCCCAAAAGTTAAAACAAGCGGAGATCCCTTGAGTTTAAGCATTCGTTTATACTTTTCACAGTTGTTAAATGGATAGTCCGGGACTCCATGGAAAATTACTTCAATTTTATCCTCGGGGGCCTGATAAACCTCTTTTAGCATTCCAACCGCAGTCTGGCTCATGACAACTAATTTTTCAGAATACTTGATGAGTTTTTCAGTAGAAACCCTGTATTCCTCTACAGGTTCACGAATTACTGTATGCATTGTAGTAATTACAGGCTTATTTATTCCTGATAAAAGAGTGAAAATGTAATCTCCTGCATTTCCTCCGAAAAGTCCGAATTCATGTTGAAGACATACAATATCTGCATCAGACTCATTTATGTAATCTGCAGCCCTGTAATAGTCTTCTATTTTGTCTCTCTGGATTTCAAAAACGACTTCTGGTGGATAATTGTACGTCTCTGATGGATCGTTTAAAGCAATTACTTCACAATGGACGTCTTTTTTTTCTCCAGAAACCGAATTTAATAAATCAGAAGTAAATGTTGCTATTCCACACTCTTTAGGAACATATGTTCCAATAAAAATCACATTAAGTTTTTTATTCAATTAATACCCCCCAATTTTAAGAAATTATTCAATCTTTATTTTATTTACTCACTATTCCCCAACAATGACTTCCCATTTACATATCCTGTCACATGTAGATAAAATTTCCATATACTTGTGTAAAGACTATATATAGACAAAGTTTATTATGGGCTTATATCAAACATATATAAATTTACCTTATTTACCCACCTACAGAACAAAATATGTAATTAAGTGTTTGTAAAATATGGTTTTCAGTAAAATATATTTTTATTTATAGTTAAGTGACTGCTATATTTATCCCCTTCTAACATTCACTTAAAGGTCTACTCTTTTAATCTAATGCGAAATAGACCATAAAATTTCAGCTAAACACAATACTAGATCTAATAATTGTATTCACTGATATTTAATATTATTTATAAATATAAATTCAGAAGTTAGCAGGATAAGAACTGAAATTTTGAGCTAAGTAAGCTCCCTGAGATTTTTATAAAACTTTTTTTATCAAAGAAAAAAGGCGTATTACAATTAATATTAAATTCCAAATTAGACTAATCTTGTAAGTATTTATATCTCTATCTTATTATTTTTTTAATAAAAGAATTAATTTATTTTGCATGAGATGTTATATTTGGAATTCAGTTATTGAGATATTATTATATTTTTATTTACCTTCTATTTTTTAACATAGAATTATTTTATGAATTGAGTAAATAACATTAAAAATTTGATATAGCTTATCTAGTGTTAAAATATCTTATTAGCCCAGTAATTTTTATACAAAAATAATTCGCAAAAAATGTGTAGAGCTGTTTTAAATTATTTAATTCCTTTCCGGCTATCCACTAGCAACGTTTTTATTCCCTTCTCTGTTCCCATCAAGCGTAAAGCCCTGAATTTTTATATTACGACTTTTGGACTTTCTTTCTTTAAATAGTGGTTTTGAAGCTTTCCAGTTAGCGTTGTCGATGAGTCTTATTTTTGAACTTGAGTCTCCTTCAAGAGTAGTATTACTC
Organism: uncultured Methanosarcinales archaeon; assembly: GCA_964520335.1. Taxonomy (GTDB): domain Archaea; phylum Halobacteriota; class Methanosarcinia; order Methanosarcinales; family Methanosarcinaceae; genus Methanosarcina. The sequence continues at coordinate 11,227 of CAZFNE010000080.1, forward strand.
CCGATAAGGAGAGTATCGTCAATTACATACGTAAAAGGGCCTTTGAGATAAACAGTTGTATATCCAGTACTGTCAAAAGCAAGTTTCAGAGCTTGATTTAACTGTACCTGGTCATCTTTTCCGTCGCAATTGAAATCTCCAGTTCCATCTCCAGCTACATAGATTACCTGAGAAGAAGCTTTACATACACTTAAGGGCCCGTTTGCAATAATAAAAATACTTATGAGAAAAAATAACACTATTTTTTGTTTAATCAATGCTTTCACCTTTAAAATTCTAAGAAATCACAGTTTTAAAAAACTTACTTACACTAATTAAAATTTAAATTACTAAACAAAGCTAAAAAAATGAAAAAGCTAATGACTAAATCAAACTAGAAATTAAATATTCTATTTTATATGGAATTTTTATGACTAAATCAATATTTTTTCCGAGTTTGGTTAACAGATATTTCCTTTTTCATACTCTGAGAAAATATGATTTCGCGTGAAGAATTTATCAATACAATAAACCAGTTAATATTTTGAATTTTACAAAAGTTTAACTTTATTTTATGGGTTCATTTCAGTTAAATTAAATTTATTCAGTAAATATAGTATCTCTATAAATTATATTATATAAGTTTTTTCGGCCTTTTTAAATAATTTTTTTCTAGTATATTCAAAACCGGCGCAAAAAGAAAAGGTTTTAAAATGATTACTATTTTAAAATTATTGATTTTGGGAATTTCGATAACAAAAAATATCAATAAAAATCTCTCAAAAAGGGTACTATAACCTTATTCATTTCAGTAATTGTAAAAATATAACTGTTTGC
>CAZFNE010000081.1:0-11719 GCA_964520335.1 uncultured Methanosarcinales archaeon
GCAGCAATAGCAGCTTCTAGCAGTTCAGTACCAATACCCGTTCCCCTAAAAGATTCGTCAATTACAAGCTCATTTATATGCCCGGCCAGACCGTCTACCATAAGGCTTTCTGTAATTACAAGAGAACAAAATCCTGCTATTTTGCTGTTAACTTCGGTACATAAATAGATATTATATGGAGCTTTAATAGCCGAAGAGAAAACTTTCTTTAAAACTTCTTTACTAAGTAATTTGTCAGGCCAGAGCTGTTCAAGAAGTTTGAAAATCTCATCAAAATCATTTAGTGTAACTTCCCGTATGATGCCAACCATTTATATCCTTTCCAAAAACAATAAAGACTATAAAAGTATAATAAGTTACTAAACACTATTTATTACAGGGATATTTATGGGTGAAATATGGTTTGTATTTCCCAATTTAGGTAAATTCAATTCTGGAACTTTAGAGGAGGATTACTCAATCGATGGGAAAACGCAAGAGAATATGGTTTTGATTTTGTAGAAGTACCTGCTAATTTTGTTAAAAAGAATCAAGCTAATTTTTTAGGTTTAAATGAGTTTGAATTTCTGACTAAAGAAGCCATAAGCAAGTTATATTCAAAAGAGAATAAATCTCCAACAGATATCAAATATATTTTTCATACAGAACCTGCCTTAAACACCAGATTCATTTAAGAAGGTATGATAAAGAATGGGTAAATCACCTCATAAATATAAATATATACATTGCCAAGCATATCGGATTGCCTCCTAGCATGATAGAAATCTATCCTAGAAAAATGCCTAACACACATTATAATATTGCTAAATCTGCTGTTGAATTATTCAACAACTTTAAAGAGGAATTTGGAGAATTACGTTCTTATATTTCGGAAATAAGAAAAATTGTAGATCGAGATTATGGTTTCTGAGGCTTTAAAAGCATAAACCAATAATCCTTATCAAAGATAGAACCTGACATGCATATAAATAGAAGACAGATGAAAGAATTGTGGGATCGTCTCATTATAGATTATCCATTATATTAGAAGTGTTGGTTTTAAAGCAGATTTTAGAACATTGTACATGCAAGTATCTAAGGACTATTAATGTAAACAATCATTTTCTCGAAAATATTAAATTGATATCCACGAATCGATAAAAGGATGTCACATCCATAATTCACACATAAAAGCTCTAACAATTCGTGATTTTTGGTAAAAGTAATGACGTAACTTTTGTATATATGCTAAAAAAATGAGAAAACTGTAAAAGATTAAAAGCTGGATTGGATTAAAAATAGTGAATGATTCTCAGCCCTCCTAATCCTTTATCTCAATTGCCCTTAGGCAAAAACAATGCATCCGGTAGAGAAAAATTGAATTGTGAGATTTTATACTCATAACATTATTTCCCGAAAGAAATATAAGAGTGCTTTCATTAAAATATAAAAATGGGAATTAAAGGTTATAGTTATATATAGAGTTTCAATATACACAACAATTGAACTATTTAGAATCCCAGCCGTTACTAGAGAGTAAATTATCCTGAATCAATAAAGGGTCTTACTTGTAACTCAAATAAAAAGTTATATTATTTATAGTGTTATTAGAACTATGGAAATAGTTATAATTATAATCCCATAAAATATAATCAGTGTCTTTGAAAAGGCTGTTCTCGACCAACTTTGAACGTCATTCATATACTGAGTCGTATCTAATGAGAATTGATCATTAGAATGTATATTTGCTCTTTTTCGAATATCGTTATATAAAGTTCTAAACAGTCTCTCTTGCCGTAAATAAAAAGCGTCCAAAATCCAGAAGGCTACAACAGGAAAAATTGCCAAAATCACAAATTTAGTATTTGCATTTTGAGCTGCAAGAGCAAATAGGGCAGCAACTATTGTAACAGTCCAACCTTTCAGCAGAAAAGAATTATTTGCCATTCTATTAATGATATTTTGAATGAATTCAAGATGTTTTAATAAATTTTCTTCCACCATAAGTTATCCTTGGTTAAAGGATTACTCTCTTCATACTTATGAATATCTCTCATTCTTTAGCAGTTTACAGATCAATAAAAATTTTCTGCTAATTTCTCTTTCATAAATATAAACAAGAAATGGATTTATCTTTCTTACTCTCAAGCTAAGTGCAAAATACTAATTGTCTTTGCACAGCAATTTATTGAACAACTTTTTTTACAAAGCTTAAGAAGTTATTATCATACCTTTTATACAAAATTTTGTAATCTTTTATTGTAGAGATTACAATGAGATAATAAGAGATAATAATGGAAAGGATAAAAAGGCAAGTATTTTACAGTTTTCACTTTGAGAATCATGCAATGAAAGTACAAGCCATAGGAAAGATTGAAAAAGTCTGATACCTTTAATAATCGTTTCGGAGGCAAAGCTGTTGAGAACGCCTTCGTTTTATGGGTATGAACTTGGAGAAAAGAATTGCCTCAGATAGGGATATTAAGCTAAAGAGCCAATTCGAGTTGGAGAGTTCCAAATAGTAAGTTTGATATTCGATAGCATTTGGCAACATTTTCAATAGCAGCGTAGGTAGTTATAAATATCAGTTACTATTTTTTCTATCTTTTTTCCTAAGTTTCTGGATTTTTTTCAGGGATAGGAATTAAAGATTTTATTCCAAATGCATTACATACCTTATAGTAATGTATGATTTTTTTTGTCATCCGGCGTTTGCTACAAAATGCAGTTATTTTATTTTAGATAGGTCCCGACTCCATAACCTATTTTAGAAAATTTAATAAAGAACTAGCCGGTCCTATGTTTATGGAAGATGCGAAAAAATGGCAATTTGCAGACGAAGAAGTACGTAAGAGTCTCCCACCAGGTGTGAAATTAGCAAATACTCTAAGAGGGCATACTGATATTATTGGGCGCATAGCTTGGTCACCTGATGGACGATTGTTAGCATCACCATCTGCTGATATGACGTTTCGTTTATGGGATACAGATACCGGTAAATGTATTCATAAGCTACAAAAGCACAAAGACCAGGTTAAAGTTATTTCATTTGACAAACGTACTAACTTGCTAGCCAGTGGGAGCTTTGATAATACTATCAAATTGTGGGACGCACAAACCCTCAGGCACCTTCGCACGTTGGAAGGAGTGCCCAACTGGATAAGTAGTATTGCTTTTGATCCTTATCAAAGCCTCATGGCAAGTGGAGGTGAGGATAATAAAATTAGATTATGGGAGATAGATAGTGGTCGCTTGATCCATACAATAGAAGCCGACTGTAGCGTTCATAGCATTGTTTTTGATCCGTTAGGTCGTTTCTTAATAAGTGGAGATGATATGGGGGAACTCAAATTTTGGGACATAAGTAATGGAAAATTACTTTATATCCTAAAAGGGCATGCTAACTCCATTTGGGGTATAGCGTTTGATTTTACCGGACATCTAATCGCAAGCGCTTGCGATGATCGGACAATAAATATCTGGGATGTGACCGATGGAAACTTTAGGGTTTTGCGTAAACTAGAAGGCCATACAGCAGGCGTGCGCAGTGTATCATTTGCTTTTAACGGTGAACTTTTAGCTTCAAAAGATTGTGAATCCACAGTGAGACTTTGGAATACAAAAACCGGAACCTGCGTTGCAGTGATTCCAGAACCGGCTTCGGGAAGATTTACACCAGGTCTCGCCTTTCACCCCCAGCTTCCTCTTCTCGCAACTGTCGGTTCAGATCCGGGCACGCTTAAACAGAAAAGTGACCAACTAATCCATATATGGAATCTAGATTTTTCTATATTACTTAATCAGTCTACAATGCCAATGATAAGCTATACTAGTGCTAAGGTTGTATTAGTAGGCGATTCCGGTGTAGGTAAGACTGGACTAGGGTGGCGGTTAATACATGGAGAGTTTAGAGAACAATCGTCTACACATGGCCAGCAGTTCTGGTTGCTAACTCAGCTATGCAATAAACGACAAGATGGTACACTATGCGAAGCAATTCTATGGGATCTTGCTGGACAGCCTGACTATCGGCTTACACACGCTCTTTATCTTGATGACGTTGATTTGGCTCTTTTGCTCTTTGACCCTACACGAGATGACAATCCAATGAGTGGAGTTGAATTCTGGTTAAAGCAATTGAGAATTGATTCTCGACTTTCCGGTGGAACACCTACACTTTTAATCGCTGCACGCTCAGATCGTGGCTCATCGCAACTGGAACGGAAAGAAATAGTTGCCTTTTGCAAAGATAGAGGTATTAAGGCCTATCTATCTACTAGTGCAAAATCCGGAAAAGGAATTAAGGAATTAGTCCAACAAATGCAGGAAATAATCCCATGGGACAAAAAACCGGCGACGGTAACTACTGAGACTTTCAAACGAATTAAGGATTTTGTCCTTAGTCTGAAAGAGAGAAGCCGAAATAGAGGGGTGATATTAACACCAAAGGAACTTCGCCAACTCCTGGAAAAAATTGATCACACATTGAAGTTCAGTGATGCTGAGATGCTGACTGCAATTGGCCATCTAGAGAATCACGGTTATGTAAAGAGGCTGAAAACCTCTAAAGGAGAGCCGCGTATTCTTCTCGCTCCAGAATTGCTCAATAATCTCGCAGCTTCCTTCGTCCTCGAGGCACGCCGAAACCTAAAAGGGCTAGGTTTACTTGAAGAGCATCGATTGCTTTCGGGAAAATACAAATTCCCCGAATTGGAGAATCTCACCAAAGAGGAGAAGGAGATTATGCTAGATTCATGTGCGGTCTTATTCCTTGGGCACAATATTTGCTTCCGTGAAACAGATCCACTGAATGGTCGCACATATCTCGTGTTCCCTGAACTCATTAACTTGAAAAAACCCCTGATTAAAGACAACACTCTTACAGTAGATGACGTGGCATATACGATTAGCGGTGCCGTAGAAAATGTATATGCTTCGTTGGTAGTTCTTATGGGTTATACGCAAACTTTTACTCGTACAAACCAGTGGCATAACCACGCCCTCTACGAGGTTGGAACAGGCCATAAGTGCGGCTTCCGTCAAGAAGCGGAGCGCCCTGGAGAACTAGATTTTGTATTATATTTCGGAGCAAATACCCCTGCCTCAGTGCGTATGTTATTTCAGGGATTATTTGAGAATTTTCTAGCCCGCCGTGACCTTACTGTGCGACGTATTGAACCAGTTCTATGTTCTAAGAAACACATACTTAACCGCATAGTAGTCAGGGAGCAGATATTAAGGGGTGAAGAATTTGCTTTCTGTAGTCGATGCGGTGAGAAAATCGTGTTATCTGAAATTGATCAGCCAATTTATCTCACTAGGAAGCAAGTGGATGAAGTAGAATCAAACCGTCAGACAGCATGTCAACGTTCTCAGTTCGAGCAGATACTTTTCCGCTTGAAATCGTACGTGACTGATCAAGGAATCACCTCGCCGGAATGTTTCATTAGTTATGCATGGGGCAATCCAAATCATGAGCTTTGGGTGGAGCGTATTTTGGCAAAGGATTTACAAAACTCTGGTATTACGGTGATACTTGACCGATGGGAGAACGCACGCATTGGTGCTAGTGTACCAAGATTTATAGAACGTGTAGGAAAGGCTGACCTTGTTATTGTCGTTGGCACTTCACTCTATAAAAAGAAATATGAAAATAACGAACCAATGAGGAGTTATATTGTCGCAGCAGAAGGAGATATTATCGGCTGTCGGATGATTGGTACTGAAACAGAGAAACAAGGTGTATTGCCCGTTCTTCTAGAGGGCAATTATAAGACTTCCTTCCCGCCCTTATTACATGGTAGAGTTTACGCTGACTTCCGTAAAAATGAGATTTACTTCAATGAAGTTTTTAAGCTTATACTGAGCCTTTACCAAATTAGCCCTACCGATCCAGTTGCTATTGAATTAAATGAGTCGCTAATGAGCCAGACAGACCTTAAAATGCCATTGCCAAGTAAGGAGAAAAAAGATAAGCTTTCTAAGTAGGTTTTAACACTTTAAAGATTTAACTTGAAATCCGAATCAATTTCATATTAACAAATTTTCTGAATACTGCGCAAATATTTTTGCATATTATATTCAAAACAATTTCGCTAACCTTAGCATTCCGAGATTACTTTTAACAAAATCTCTAAATTGGATTAATTATGAATACTGTTGTTTCCTCATAGCTTTAGCATGTTGAATTTTTTTACAATATTTTTCTCATAACAATTAGGCGTTACTTATTGTAAAGTCCCATAGTCCGCTGAGTCATAAACTCATATTTATTAAGTAAACTGTATTTTCAAGCATCCAGATGACTATTTTCTAAATATTGCTTAACCTTTTATCCTAAATAGTACCATTTTACGTTCCTTTCATGACAATATTCCTTGGGTACAGATTTTTAATAGAATAATTAATGTGAATAACGATTTAATATTAAACCCTGAAGTCTTTAATCTTATACTAACATTGTAGACCAGAAAATTCTGCATTGATATGATTAATGAAGCTAAGAAGTTAAGTGAGAAGTATTATGATCAGTCATGCAGGTATTGTCGGTAATATTGGTCTTCTAACTTGCGAGGCTAAAGATCTGAGGCAGGAATTTAGACAGGATACAGAAAATAAATGAAATGTCAGAACTGCCACAGGGCATGAAAAACTACTGGTTATTTTTCCTTATAGGATGATAATCAAATTAATGAAGAAGAACAAATTAATCCCTTTAATTAAAATTCTCCAATTAGTTGCAGCACAATTTTTCTTACTTTTTCGATTCTATCAAAATTTATATATACAATTTGCTGCCAGGTTCCAAGAGTAAGGCTTTTTTCAACGATAGGAACTGTGAGACTGGTGCCTATGACAAGTGATCTTAAATGAGACCCTCCATTGTAATCTCCCCAGGTTTTATGATGGTGGTAATTCTTATCGAGAGGGATTAGCTTTTCAAGAATTTCTGAAACATCCTTTGAAAGATTCTCCTCATATTCCATTGTAGTTATTGTTCCGGTTGACCCAATGCAAAATACTGTAACTGTCCCATTTCTTATTTTTGATTTTTTGACTTCTTCTGACACTATTCCGGTAATATCAACGATTCCACAATCTTCTTTTCCAACAACTGAGATTTCTCTTGTTTCTACAGGCATGAAATAATATTAGCGAGATAGATTAATAAATTCTTGCAGCCACGAAAAGTAAGCTCATTACCGCTATTTCAGGATAAAATTTTAGAATGGAGCTCATTAACAGATAAAAAAACATAGCATTGAAATCTGAATTTTACTTCTTGCTTTATATACATAACAAACTTTAGAGTTTTTTATATTTCTATTGAAGTCGAAAAAAGAGGTTTCTTAAAATTTAAATCCATACTTTAAAAGGGGGCTTCAATAAACAGATACCTACTCCTCGTTAAAAGAATCTTTATATTTGAAGATTTGTTATTGAAGACTGATTTCTATGGAAATGGGCGATGTTTTAACGGCGATAAAAGTTGATTTAACCGATAAATTCGGAGATAAAGAATTTAATGGCTACAGATGGGAAATAACTGAGAATGTAAGAGATTCTAATACTTATATCCTCAGGCTGGCTCAAATTAAAAAGTCTGGAGAATATTTTGAGGTTTTGAGTGATTTAATTTATAAAGACGTGCATAAGACTAAGAGGTCTGCAGAAGAACATGTAAAATTAAAAATAGCTCGATATATGTCAGGCATTGATGAATTCCGTTTAGATGAGAGAATAGAGGAGAATATACGGAAACTAAGAGAAAATTAGGCCGTTCCTGATATTTTAAGTCTAAATTATTTATTCCTTTTTTTAAACCTAAACCAAACATTTAAACCAGACATCTAGATGAAAAATTTAGTGTAAATCTATGCTTCTCTTTTAAACGGGTTCTGTGAAAAGTAAAATAATTATTTAATAAATCATTTTAAACGGGAACCAAACAACCTGGGAAATTGGGCAGCACTTATAGCAGTTCCCATACAACTGTTCAATGTAAGCGACGAAAGAAGTCCGATTACTTTTCCTTTCTGCACAATAGGAGAACCGCTGTCTCCAGGCTGAGGCATGTCCAGATAAGAAAAGTTTAGATAAATCAGGGAACTTCCGGCATTTATGACCCTGCACTTAAGAGTATGAATATCATTAACAAGCAAAGCATTTTCCAGTACTACTGCACTTCCAAATTCGGTGAATTCAACTGCACATCCGGAAGGGACTTCTATCAAAGCCAGATCATTTTCTTTAAAAACACTTTTAACCGTTGTTCCTATTCCTTCAACACTCAGGAGATCGCCTACTCCTTTAAAAATGTGGGAAGCCGCGATTATGTATGGAGAGCCTTTAAAAGAAATAACTGCCCCGATAATACACGTTTTTCCCTTATAAGAAAAAGTGCCACCTGATTTTATCATAGGTTTCCATTGGTCTGTTAGTTTAATTTAATTTTGTTTTTTGTGTTTTGTATTAATATAATTTGTAATAATATAATTTGTAGAAATGTAATTATAGTAGTTATTGATTAGGAAATTTATCAAAAAACAAATTTGACTGGTCTTAAATTCCCATACAAAAGCGCTCAAACTTTTCATGGTTGAGAAGTTCTTCGGATTTTCCTTCAAAAACTACCCTTCCATTCATAAGCATGTATGCATTATCACTAATTTCGAGGGACTTTTTAATATTCTGCTCAACTATAAGCACTGTAAGCCCGAAAATTTCCTTTAGTTCAAGGATTTTTTTAAAGGTCTCGTTTGCGAATTTTGGGGAAAGCATGGCGGTGGGCTCGTCGAGCATAAGGAGTTCGGCTTTTTTTATAAGGGCAGAGGCTATTGCAAGAAACTGCCTTTCGCCTCCGCTCAATGTCCCTCCGCTTTGTTTAAATTTGTTTTTGAGTTCAGGGAATACTTCAAGAACGAGATCAAGTCTTTCCCAGTATTCTTCGTTTTCAAGAATGTACCCGGCTATTCTGAGATTTTCTTCAACCGTCAGGTCGGTAAAGACATTCTGCACCTGGGGAAGGTAAGCTATTCCCATACGGGTTTTTTCATGTGGAGGGATTGCAGTTATATCTCTGTTTTTATAGAGAATTCTTCCCGACTGGATAGTGGCAAGCCCGAATAGGGATTTCAAAAATGTGCTTTTCCCGCTCCCGTTAGGGCCTGCGATCGTAGTCACTTTTCCTTTTTCCACGACTGCATTTATGTCAAAAAGGATGTGGAGCTCCTTATAGCCTGCAGAATAATTCTCAACCTTAAGCACCCAGATACACCTCCACAACCTCCGGGTTATCCAGTATATCTTTGTTTTTGCCTTTGGCAAGAATTTTTCCGCCTGCTATAGCATAAACCTCGTCTGCGTATTCGAGCACTATATCCAGGCGATGCTCGACTATAAGAAAAGAAATCCCATTTCTTGAAAGTTCCCTGAGCTTTTTAAGAATAATATGGGACAGATCAGGGGCTACGCCTGCAATTGGCTCGTCCATAATAATCAATTTAGTCTGGCACATAAGGGCTCTTCCGAATTCAAGAAGCCTGAGCTGGCCTCCGCTAAGGTTTTTGGCCTGATCGTTCCACAGGTGGTCCAGCCCTAAAAATTCCAGAACCGAAAAAGCTCGCTTTACAAGGAGTTCTTCATTTGCAAGCCAGCTTCTGGAGAAGCTTTGAAAAAGGCTTTCCCCGTAATTTGCTTCTGCAATGAGTAGATTCTCAAGAACAGTCATTTTTAGTAGGGGCTGGGAAGTCTGGAACGTCCTCACTATTCCCTGTTTAAAAATTTTGTGAGGAGGGAGGTTTGTAATCTCCCTGCCTTCAAAAAAGACTTTGCCGGAATCTGCGTTGAGGAAACCTGTAACCATGTTTATAAGAGTGGATTTTCCACTTCCATTAGGCCCAATTATTAAGGTAATACAGTTTTTTACCTCTATGCTTACTTCGTTAAGGGCTTTCAGCTCCCCGAAACTTTTTGTGAGCTTTTGAGTCGCAAGTACAACCTTGTATTTTTCACAGGCAGCTTCAGGACTCCAGGCTTTTTCCAGGTTTCATCAACTCCATGCCGTTTGATTTTTTTTATTTAAGCTCTCTATCTGGCTTTATCTGGCCTCTTTAATTTAGCCTATTTTTTTATTTCAAGCTATTAATTCCAGGCCATTTTTCCAGGTTATTTATTCCAGGTTATTTCGTCGGTAGCGAATTTCCAGACCCCGACTTCTTTCCAGGCTCCTCCGGAGACGGCATAAATCCTGTACTCCGAACCAACCCTGTCTTTATATTCGTTGAATTTGACTTCCCCACTTACAGGATAAACTCCGTATGTGCCTGCACTGTATTCTTCAGCTACTTTAGGCAAAGCCTCGGCAACAGCGTCTTCGTTATATTTGCCTTCCTTGTCATAGACCTGGGCAGAAGCCATAGCCAAAACCCATGTTGCATCGTAAGCATTCAAACCATAGCTCTGGGGGGAATTGCCTGTAAGCTGGTTGCACGTTTTATTTAAATCTTCAAATTCAGTCCCACCCTGTGTTTCCGAAACTGTACTGTAAAGCCCTATTTTAGTTGCTTTCTCGGGAACGTCAGAAATCACTTTGCTGCTCTTTGTTACTCCGTCACAGCCTATCCACTTCACATTCAGCAGGACAGAATCGGCCTTTGTCTGGGCAAGCATTGTAGCTACTTCTTCATAGCTGAAAGTTACAACTGCAATTTCCTCTTTATTATAAGTCTTCATTAATTCATTCACATTTTCTTCAAGAGTAGCCGTATATGGGGAGAAATCGGCAGGGGGAGGGTTTGGATACTCAACTGAATTTTTCACAACAATCCCCTGTTTTTCGAATTCAGCTCTTCCAAATTCTTCCAGGCCTTTTCCCCAGGCATTGCCGACATAAGTTATAACGACTGCTTTAACTCCAAGGTCTTTAGCAAGCTTGGCTATACTTTTTGTCTGGAAAGAGTCAGTTGCTACAAACCTGCACAGGTATTTCTTTTCCTCTGGCGTGGTTACTCCGATATATTTTACTTCTGCAGTTGAAGAAGGAGAAGCTGTAATTATTTTATTCGTTCTTGTGTATTCATTAATGTTCTTTACTTCCCCACTGCTCATAGGCCCAACAATAAGCTTTACACCCTTTGTTTGCAAAGCCATAACCGTATCAAGGGCAATTTTTGCATCGGCTTTTGTATCTTCAACATAAAGTTTGACCCTGTAAGGTTTTCCTTCAGCTTCGAATTTTTTATTTATATCTTCTGCAGCTATTGTAGTTGTAGTCTTAATGTCATTACCATAGGTGGTTAGAGATCCTGAGAGATCAACCAGCACTCCAATTGGAATCTCTGTTTGCGTACCTGTACTGGTATCTGTGGCAGCTTTTTCCCCGGACTGCACACACCCGGCAGCAAGTACAACAAGTGTTAGCACAGCAATAAACCCAAACCATTTCCTCATAACTTTACCTATTCCTGTATTTTTATTCGTTAATAAAGTGTCAGATTTTAATCATTATCATATTCTTATACCAATCCTGTTTTTAATTTCAGTTTTACTTTCTTCACTCCGGTTGCGCCTTAGTGCAACTGATTTCAAACAAAAGCTAGCAAAAAAGACATGGAAAAAAGATAGAAGAGATAGAAGGAAAAGAGGAGATTAGAGGAAGAAAACAGAGAAAAAAACGAAGAAAATAATAAAATAAACTAAAGAAAACAAATAAAAGAAGTAAAAAAGAGGGCAAATAAAG
>CAZFNE010000082.1:0-11671 GCA_964520335.1 uncultured Methanosarcinales archaeon
GTTGAGGGCCTAGTTTCGTAGGAATTCGTGGGTTCGAATCCCATCCCTCGCACTCACACTTTTTTTAAATGGGACTTTAGATTTTGCCTGTTTATTTACTTTTATACAGGAATACTGCAAACAGATTGGATATTTCATAATATCTCAAAACTTTTTTTGCATCTATTTGGATTTTGAATTTCCAAACCAAGTTGTTTAAGCGATAAAGAAAAAACAAGGTTACATTTTTCAAAAAAGGTTGTCGCAATTTATGAATAGTAGGTGTAAGAACTATATTCTTCATAAATATAAATTAAAAAAAGTAGAATTTGTTAAATAATTAAATGGATGCGATTATTCTTCTCCCATTTCTTTTCTAAATTCAATGTAATCTCTTTCAACTTCTTCGAGTTGGTATTCCATATCTATCCACTCACTTTATGATTTTATGAATCTCTTATGCAAAAATCATTATTGAATCGAGCCTTGCAGTACCTACTTTTGTCCAGTAATTGCAGATACTACAATACTGGGTCTCTTTTTCTGAGTTCAGTTTCAATTCAGAATGGCATTTTGGACATACTTTTAGACGATTCATGATTAAACCCCTTGAAATTTAAAGATCAGCAACATCTGGGAAATGTTTTGTTTTATTCCAACTCCAGACGTAGTAATATTATAAATTATATTAAATAAATGGCAACAAAAATTGTATTTAATCAAAAAAAATCTTGACATAATAAATTTCAAGCCCATTATAGAGAAGAACTTATTAAACTAAGAAGCACCATACTGGAGGGAAAACATGTAGAGTAAGCCCAAATAACGAAAACAACGAAGTATAAGAGAAGCAGAGAAAAAGATGCCTTCAATTTGCGGAGAGCTGCCCAGCCAGGTCAAAGACGTCCTACAATGTCCCATAATCAGAATCGACTTATTAAACTAATTGGGAGGATGAAATTGCTGCTTGATTACTATTTTCCGTTACAGTAAATCTAATAATAAACTCTGTTCCATTGTTTCTTTTCAATTCAAGTTTCCCATTTAATTGGTCAACAAGGGAATTTACAAGCTGGAGCCCTAGACTGTTAAGATCTTCGATTTCAAGGTTTTCTGGAATACCAATGCCATTATCGGAGACGATCATAATGAAACTGTTACTACGGCTTTCTTCTCTATATAGCTTGATTTGGATTTTCCCATCATTTATATCACGAAATGCGTGCTTTAGGGAATTTGAAATAAGTTCGTTAATTATAATTCCTAGTGGAACAGCAGTGTCCATATTGAACAAAAGATTCTCTTCCAGATCCATATTTAAACTGATATCAGTATTTCCAAGCCTGTATGTAAGGAAAAGATTATCAGCAAGCTCCTGGATGTACGGAGAAATATTTATTGTTTCGAATTCTTCACCTTTGTACAATTCTTCATGAATAAGTGCCATTGATATCACTCTGTTCTGGCTTTCCTTAAAGGCTTCAAGAACTTCTGGATTCTTAATATCCACTCGGTTTCTAAACTGTTCAGCCTGTAGATCCAGGAGTGAAGAGATAACCTGCAGGTTATTTTTTATCCTGTGGTGGATTTCCTTTTTCCGGGCAATCTCAATATTTGCTAAAAATTCTTCAGCTTCTTTTCGCTTGGAGATGTCAGTTAACATACTCATGGCGCCCACATACTTACCATCCTTAGAAAGAAGAGGTTTAGCATTTAGAAATGTCCAAAGGGGCGATCCATCTTTACGTCTTAGTTTCAATTCATAGCTTCCACTTATACCTTGCCTCCTCTTTTCCAGATTCAGTTTAACAATAGGTCTATATTCTTCGCTGATGAAACTCCATATTGGTCTCTCAATAAAGTCTTCCAGAGCATATCCAAGCATGTCTATTAATTTCTCATTAACGTAAGTTATTATATTTTCATTGTCGGTTATGAGTATACCCTCGTTTGCTGTCTCAACAATGTTTCGGTACTTTTCCTCACTTTCTCGAAGTCTTTCTTCTGCTTCCTTTCTTTTCGTTATATCTCTAGAAATGAACGAGACAGCTGTCAATTTTCCAGCTGAGTCGAAAACAGGAGAGAGTGTTATTGAAACATTTATTGTTTTTCCTTCCTTTCTTAATCTTAGCGTCTCATAATTTTGGATCTTTTCTCTCTGCTTGACCTTCTCAATTAATACAATTGTTTCTTTACCTAAATCTGGAGGAGCCAGAATGGATACAGGCTTTCCCAGAGCTTCCTGCGCTGAATAACCATAAACTTGCTCTGCTCCTTTGTTCCAGGTTATTAGAGTCCCTTCTGGAGAAATAGTTCCAATAGCATCATTTGAAGATTCCACAATATTTGCCAGTGTCCTAATTTCCTCTTCTGCTTTCTTATGTTCAGTAACATCCTGTAATGTCCCTCTCATCCTGACAGGACTATTTCTTTCATCAAAAACCATCTCTCCCTGCGAATGAATTATACGCTTTTCTCCGTCAGGTAATTTAATCCTGTATTGAATACTAAAGAGCTCTCCTGTTAAAGCTTTTTGAATGGAATTATACACAATGTCTCTATCTTCGGGATCTATATGACTCATAAATTCTTCGTGAGTTGGGACTACTCCTAGAGCGTCTAGTTGGAATATTCTATAAATTTCATCCGACCAGTATAATTCATCGGTCAGCAGGTTCCAGTCCCAATTTCCAATGTGAGCTATTTTTTGCGCTTCACTAAGTCTTCTCTCATTTTCCAGTAATGAGTTATAAGCTTCCTCAAGTTCAGCTGTACGTTCTTTAACTTTTTCTTCTAGATTTTCATGTGCTTTTTTAAGCTCTTCTTCCGCTTTTTTACGCTCAGTGACGTCGCGAACAATACCTGCTCTGAAGTGGGCTATTCCAGTTTTATCCTTAATTATCGAGAAATGATCAGCTAGCCAGCAGTATTTTCCATCCTTACATTTGAAGCGGTATTCATGGGCCCCAAACCCCTCCTCTAATGACTGAGCAATTCCCGCAATGACCAGCGGACGGTCATCAGGGTGAATGCAAGCAAGAAGTCCATTGCTGGTCGTTGTATCTATCTCCTTAGCAGAGAAGCCTGTAATCTGCTCTATCACTGGACTCATATAATCAAAACAGTTACTCTGAAGGTCAAATCGATAAGCTGAATCGAGTGAGTTTTCAAGGACTGATCGAAACCTTTCTTCACTTTCCTGTATTGTATGCATCAGAATATTGCGTTCCGCCAGTGATTGAGATAGCTTGATATTGCTATAGCTTAACTGTGAGATCATGTTGGCAAGCTTCGTGAGAAAGGCCATGCCTGTATTCACAGTCTCGTTGTTCAAACGCGGAACTTTTTCAAGCGCTGCTATGTATTTTTCCTCATTGAAGCCGTACTTTCTAGCCTGGGACCTGAAAAGCTCGTAGTCCAGAGGTTCATTATCAAAAAAGAACTGCCCTGAGAAAATATTACCAACATGCTGTCCGCTTATCATAATAGGAGTTGCTGTGTCCCACATATTATTCTTGCACTTGTACAGCTTAAACTCTCCAGGGGAAACGCCTGCTGATAGCTTTGTGTCGCTTTCTACACAGTGCTTGCAGGTTTCAGGATGAATTCTGTGAAATTTGGTACAGATATCCTGCCATCCGACGCTTACCAAAACATTGCCTTTGAGATCGACTAGGGCTATAGTAATGTGAGCAAATTTATAAAAATCATCCATGAGGGACTGTATCGCCTGGATATCAATGATGTCAGAAAGTTCTACTTCATCAATTTCACAAGCTTCACTTTCATTAGCTTTTTCTTCAAACTCTTTCCTGCCACTTATATCGAATCCAGAAATGTTTACGCATTCTTTTTCCGGTAAGGGATGAAAAACAACCATGTATACTTTTTTCTCCACTCTAACTTCTGCTTTCTCAGGGTTATTTAGAGAAATCACTCTTTTCACAAGATCTATGATACTCGAAGGTGATTTTTCTCCAGTTTTCACGCCCCATTCATGCAATAAGGGTTCTCCAGCCTCATTTGAGTAAAGAATAACTCCATCTTGTGCTACGCAGAGCACAGGATTAGGATTTGTAAGTGGAAATTTTTCTATTTTCTCTTTCATCTTCCCTCAGACCCTTTTTTTAATAACAATACCTCTACCTTCGAGGAGCATATATTGCTCAGGAATATTTCTAACTTCTGAATATTACTCTTTATAATTTATGTTATAAATACAAATTCATTAAATATGATTAGATGATTTGTTAATTAAAATAATTCAGTAATTTTGAATTGCTCAAATTGCATATCACATTTAAACCCCTTTTTATCTTGCCAAAAAGATTATATCTCATCTAATAATGTTAAATTTATAAATTTGTTGATTAAAAATAAGCATTATAGAAACTCTTTAACTCTAAAAATTTTTACAGAATTTCGGTTTTGATTGATTATTACCCTAATTTGTCCCTAAAAACCTATAAAGAGCTTCAATGAATCAGATTTCCCTTAGTTTTCTATATGTTTGAATAAAAGTTCCAGAGTTTTAAGCCATAGAAATAAAATCTTGTGAAAAACTAAGATCCTGAAGGCTAGAAAGGGATAATTTTTTTGTTTAAGCAAAACTGAAGACCTCAAAGATTCAATAGTAATTAGTTGCAGGTTCGAATCTCATTAATTGATAGCAAATGATGCACAGCGAGCAGGAAAGTGAAACGTTCGTAGAACAGAAAATGCTATGTAAAACGCAAATAAGTGAGATTTATAGCTAAATATCAACTTATTATTGACAGGTCACTAAAAATGGAAAATGGAAAAAAGTAAAAAATAAGTAAGATTATTTGCAGGTATCAAGGAGCGATCTCTTCTTGCCACCCCGTGCTTCGGTAGGGTGGATTGGTTCGACATCAGCTACTTCTCCCTCTGCTCTCTTCTCTAAATTTTCTCCTTTTTCTCCTTCCCTTGTTTCTTCAGGCATTTATCCAACTCCTTACATATTTTATAGTTTAATTACTTACTTCACATATCCTACCGGTTATTCCTCACTTTTTTTAACCTGAACTTCCCCTATAATATGCAATATCTCTGTAACTATTTTAAATAAATTGTATGAAAAATTGTTTCTGAACAAAAGTCACTGCCGCATAAAATATTTTAAAATCAAACAATATTTAAATATTGGTAATGAAGTTTTTATAATTTTCTGAAGCCTTTAGAATCTAGCAATGAATTTTTTTCCTAGAAAAGCAATAAGGACCAATTTCATATCAAATTCTTGGTATTAAAGATCCATATTAACTATCATATACACAACAAATAAATTAGAAATGTTAAAATGTTTTACATTTTTTAGTGACAGGTTTTATAAGTTTAATAATCCTTATGATCTGATCACGAAGGTAGTCGTGTGTTCGAATCCCAACCTCGCACCAGATTTTCCGGCCTTTACATATCTTAAAAATAGAAAATCGAAAAGTAATTAAAAATGATCAAAAATAATTAAAACAATCAAAATAATTCTTAATTTCAACTCATTTCTACCTATATTCTTATAAAAACGTTCTTTGATTCTTTAATTTTTCCATCAATATGCGAGGGTTGCCCAGCCAGGTCAAAGGCGCTAGGTTGAGGGCCTAGTTTCGTAGGAATTCGTGGGGTCGAATCCCATCCCTCTCACTGAAATTTTAATAAATTCTAATTGTTTATCCATTTTTTTTCTGTTATGTGATTTCCTGTCCACAGTTTAATGATAAATTTAAGTTCTCGTATACGTTTTTTGATTTAATGGATATTTATAGAATTATCTTTATAGTATATTTTTCTTGAAATTCGAAAACTTATTAATCATCTTATTATAAAATGAAGCACAAATTCTAACTCGTGAAAGGAATATGACTCTCACTGTTAATATAGAAGGTGATTTCACTCCTCAGGAGGTAAGTGAGGTCATCCGTGGAGCGCTTGAGCAGAATCAGCGTGTAGCCAAATATAAAGTGAAAAAGTACTCGGAAATTTGTGAGGATTTCGAGAAAAAATACAACATGAGTTCAGATCTTTTTATGGGAAAGTTTAATTCTGGAGAACTTGGGGACGATGATGACTTTTTTGACTGGTACGCAGCGAAAAGAGGATACGATATCTGGAATAAAAGGTTAAAAATCATTTTGGGGATCCAAATTTGAATTTTAGGAGTTACTATTTAAAAGTAGAAGCATTGCTTAATGAATTTTCTTTTATTATGCATTTTTCAATTGATTTTGATGAAATTACAGATACAATTGGATACATAAAAGGCAAGCTTGAATTAATAAACGGTTCAGAACTTTTCTTTTTTGAATTTATTGAAATTCAGAACAATGTTCCTGTGCTTATCAAATATGAATATCAATGGCAGTCATCTGAAGGCAGCTTATTAAATCGATGGGATAATGCCCCTCATCATCGAGAAATAAACACATTTCCAGATCACGTCCACTATCCGAAAGGGGTATTTCCTTCTCTTGCCATGAATATGGAACTTATACTTGACAAACTTGACAAGATACTTAATAATGATCTCAATATTGAGTAAAATCTTTTCTATGTGTCTTTTCGCAACTTGCATCCCATTATTGGTCTCATTGCAGTGCTAACATTATTACTTCGTTTTTTTGCTCTATAAAATCTTCTTGCCTCAATAAGGGTTGATATTTCATATTTGAACCTAAATTGCTTATCTGCGCTTGATTACAAACGTTCAAATTGGTCTATTCAGAAATTGAAGTATATATGTTAATGACAGATAGAAAGGCATTTTATGTAGATCTGCTGAAAATATTAACCTATTAGTGGTGTATTACCCAATTCTTTACAAAACCTGTCCTGAGTTTGCTTTGAATTCTTTTGCGTGCAATATGTTAATCTGTTTTAATTTAATTATATTTAGGGCAGATTTCCTTGAGGCCTGAAATTACATCGGGAAGAAGCTCAACAGGAATGCCCATAACCATTTCTTCATCTTCCATCTTGGAAAAAGTCCTGCTACCCAGGCAGCCGAAACCAACCCCTATTTTACCTTCTTTATAAACCTGCACAACACCTTCAGCGCATAAGCTCTGGGCTCCTACAAAACTCGCTTCAAGCCTCCCTCCATTTTTATAAACATAAGCCTGGATAAGTATCATAATCTGTTTAGGCGTACAGATGAAAACTACAACATCCGGAATAAAGGATGCTTTTTCAAGAGGAGAATAAATAACACTTTCCATAGAGTTCGGAGGAAGAATAGGCATCTTTTCTGCAGTGCGTCTTGCTGCTCCCTGGGTCCCAAACAGTCCAAATTCTTTATAATACGACTCTCCACTCGGCACTTCCGGAGGCATTTCATTTAAGCCAAGTGTGCCAGATCCGATTTTGCACATTTGATCTTCACTTAAGGTGTAGAATTCTTCTCCAGTTCTTCTCACTCTATCAACAAACTGGCAGTGGGTCATAATTTCATCTACTTTTTTAATCCCTTCTGGAATTTCTCCTCCTTTTGCGATCAATTTTACTGCAACAGGAGAAGTCTTTAATTTTAAGCATTTAAACATCTCCTGGCCATAACCGTTTATTTCCTTTATTTCCATTCCTAAACCCCTATTTTAATTAATTTCAAGAATTCATTAAAGTTAAATTATAAAATTTAATCATAAAATTTAATCTGTTCACCTGTTTATTTGTTTTTAAGCGCTATATTAGAATACTCCCAAGATATAATGAAATTATGTTTGAAAAAAATTAAATTAGTAAGCTTTTCCTTTGGTGGAGTTATATAAATGAATTAAAAAATATAAAACGTATAAAAAATATCAGAAATATTAAATTTCTATAATCCAATCACGGTAATATTTTTGTCTAGTTTAGGAAGACTAATAAAGCTGGAGACAAAAATTGAAACAAAGATAGGAACGTAATGGATAGAACAAATCAATATCAACATCCAGTTAAATGGAGGGGAAAAAATAACCTCTGGTAATAAGAGAGGAACTTTAATTTTTGCCTGTTCAGGGCTTTCAAACACCGGAAAACTTACAATGCAGGCTGCTTCAACTCTTGCTTTCAGGAGATCTGATATGTATAGAGCTGCTGCCGCTCATAAAGGAGTTGATGCAGTTGAAGAAGCAATATCTGAAGGCTTAAAAATTCTGGCCCTTAATGGATGCATGGATAATTGTGCTACTAAAAAGCTTGACGAAAATGGATTAAAGGCTGATTCCCATATAGTGGTTACTGAGCTTGGAATCGAAAAAACAGTGCCTTCTGATCTCAAGCCTGAATATATAGAAAAAATTATTCGGGCAATTAAGGATGCTAAATAATTAAAATATTCATAAATATGTACTCTTTTTAAGGCTTCAATTAAGAGTCTTAGGGTCTTAGAGTCTTATCAAGTTTCATTACTATTGAGCCTGTCCGGAATTTCTTTCATTTTTTTCTTTCATTTTTTTTCTTACATTTTTTTACTACATTTTCAAATAGTCACTATCCAGGTAGTGATTATCGATTAACTTAGTTAGTGCAAAATTATTGTATTCCAATAAATGAAGTTTCCAAATTGGCAAAATTCCATATCAAATTTTCTTGATTCCTGCCTAAAGGGTTTTTATTAAGTGATTTCATAGTAACTTATAGAGCCTAATCTTTATTTTTAAGATAAATAATGATTATAGCAATTAATCAGAAAAGCAGATTAACTATGTCATTTTTGAGGTGTTAGAAGTGCCAGGGAACCCAAATGAGATAAAACTGGTAAATAATGCGATGTCCAATGCCAGCCGAAGGAAGATAATGACCTTCCTGGCAAGTGGAGATAAAAGCGTTGACGAAATAGGAGCTGAGGTTGGGAAGTCAATGCTGGATTTTCATCTTAAGCTCTTACAACAGGCAAACCTGATAGAATTGACAGATAATACAGTCAAGCTGAGCGAATATGGAAAAAATTTCCTGAAGGAAAAAGAAGAGAAAAATGCTGAACCTGCTGGCCTTTCCCAGGCAAAACCAGTAGAAGTCGTAGAAATCAGGCAGCTTATACCCTGCATTGCAGATTCCTCAAAATTCAGGGTAATTGCAAATGTATCTCCTTCCCTTGGGAATACGCTTAAAGTTTTTGAACCCCTTTTTCCAAGAGGCAGGTATTCGGAGAAAATAAATGCTCTGATTATCCAGAGAGGAGAAATTATCACAACGATTTATGGCAGCGGAAAAGTTGCACTAACAATGATCAAAAGTGAGGGCGAAGCAAAAGAGGCTCTTTATAACTTACAAAATACAATTAATGAGGCTATTGCAAAGGGTGTTGCTCCGGCTCCAAGGGAAAAAGTCAGGGTAGAACCTATGGAGATTTTCAAATACTTACCTCAGACAAATTGCGGCAAATGTGGAGAACAGGGGTGTTACACTTTTGCAATAAAGCTCATGAGTGGAGAGGTTTCACTGGATATATGTACTCCGCTTAAAGAACCAGAATACGCAATTAACCTGGAGCAATTACAGGTTCTGAGTGCTTATATTTGAACTTAATAATCCGAAAAGTTATTATCTGAGGTTATTACCTGAGAAGAAGAGACATTGGAAACCAGATTGCTGTATTCACTGTCTCGTATTTTTCAAAATTACAATCCCTTCAAACCTTCAAAACTAAATTTTTAATTAATTTCCTGATTTTGTAAAAAGATGCTGCAAAAATCAACTTTTATAAATCAATCTGTGTATTTTTAACAATCACAAATTCAATTTTTTAATCACTTCCGGCTCTGGGATAAAAATTCAAAATTAGCTTTAATATCTATATACAAACAAAGTAAAAGAAATAATTGGAAAGCCAACTCGTGCTTCTCGTCTCAGTGTTTTACAAGAGGCAGACATAATGAAGTTAAAAGAAGGTACTGTAAAATTAAGTGAACATGTCAGAAAGTTCCTTAAGGATAAAACAGAAAGAACAGAAAAACACGAAGAAAGAATAAGAGACCTTTCTCAGGCAAAACCTGTGGAAATTACTGAGATAAGAAGACTCATGCCCTGTACAGCAGACCCTTCAATGTCAAGGATAATTGCAGATATGACTCCTCCGCTGGGTGGAGCTTTGAGAATTCTTGAGCCTCTTTTTCCTAGAAGCAGATACCTTGATAAAAAACGTAGCCTGATGATCCAAAAAGAAGAATCTATTATAACTATCTATTCCAGTGGAAAAGTTATTGTGGGTATGGTAAAAAATGAGATTCAAGCTAAAGAAGGACTTGAGGAAATCAAAATCACTATCAATGGAGCTATAAAAAAAGGAGTTGCACCATCTCCTGGAAAAAAGATCAGGGCCGAGTTTAAGGAGATATATAGATATCTGCCTCAGACCAACTGTGGCAACTGCAGCGAAAAAGATTGTTATAGCTTTGCTGAAAAGCTCATGGCAGGAGAAATTACCTTGGATAAGTGTATCCTGCTTAAAGAGGCAAAATATGCAGCCAATCAGGAACACTTACAGGTTTTAACTGCTTACATCTGAATTACTGTTAATAAAAGAACAATATTGTAAACAGATATTTTATAATATTATATTTTAATATTATATTTTTTAATATTACATTCTAGTATTACATTCTAGTATTACATTCTAATATTACATTCTAGATAGAGTCATATATAGAGTCACTAACAAGATTTTAGTAGTTAAATAGAGTGAATTGGGGAATCATCCCTTTTATCTTTTTGATAGTTTTTGTAAATACTTCTTCTACCTAATCCTATCATTAAGATATCGTTAAGAATTTCAATATCAACCTTTTTTGATATTTAGCTTTCAGGTTTTTATGGGTCTATCTCATATTAATTAATATCAGCTTTTAATTAATGTTCGGCTTGGAGAAATAGTTTCTACTCTGAAAATAGCCTTGACAAACTACTATATAAGAAAAATAGAGATAACTTTAATAATTTTTGTAGGGATAAAAATGTCAGGAGCAATTGGTGACACAAAGTTGGTAAATTTCGCTATGGCCAATAAGGCTCGAAGAAATATAATTAATTCCCTGGCCGACGGCGATAAAAGTATTGAGGAAATGGCCGGTATAATAGGGGAAAAAACTCTTGACTTCAACCTTAAGATTTTACAGGATGCAGGACTTATCGAGCTTGAAGGAAGAAATCTCAAATTGAGTGAATTTGGCAGAAACTTCCTGAGAAGTAAGAGGGAAAATACTGAGGAAATCAAAGACCTTTCTCAGGCAAAGCCTGTAGAAATTGCAGAAATCAGACAGCTTTTGCCATGCATAGCAGATTCCTCAAAATTCAGAGTAATTGCTAATTTAGCTCCACCTCTTGGCGGGGTCTTGAAAATCCTTGAGCCTATCTTTCCAAGGGGAAATTATCTGGATCGAAAAGATAGCTTGATAGTTAAAAATGGAGAAATCATTACAACTATTTATGGTAGCGGGAAAATCAGCATGAGAATGGTTAAAAACCAGGATGAAGCTAAAGAAGAGCTCGAAAGACTGAAAAACATTATCAATGGAGCTATTTCAAAAGGCGTTGTTCCTGCTCCAAGAGAAAAGATCAATGTCGTGCTCATGGACATCTACAAATATCTGCCGCAAACCAACTGTGGGAAATGTGGAGAACAGGGCTGTTACAGTTTCGCCATAAAGCTTATGGCTGGTCACATTATCCTGGAGAAGTGTACGATGCTTAAAGAGCC
>CAZFNE010000083.1:0-8155 GCA_964520335.1 uncultured Methanosarcinales archaeon
GAAAGTGCTCGTGTTCTTAAATTCAGGGCTCCTCAAACCTTTACTGAAGGGGGACATTCTGTTCTCGTTACAGGAAAACCAGATGCAGACAGCGAACTTGTTAGTTTTAAGGATGCAACGATTTTTGATATGTTTCATAAAAAGGGATATCTTTGCATTGCGATTATGGAAAAAGGAGATTCAGGGACGATATCTGCTGAACAGGATATCATACTAAAAGATGAAAATAATTCGATAAAAAATATTCACATCGTACTTGAAAAAAATGAGCAGGCTCCAGATGTTCCAGCAGTGTCGGCAGACCTTGTACAGCTCCTTAAGAAAGCCGGGGATAAAGCTCCTGAATATGTGGACTCAAAAGAAACGCGGGAAAAATACAATGGATATAACAGGTGGGGAATTGAAACAGCCTGTGCAGTTGTTAAGTATATGTCGAAAAATATGCCTGAACAAAAATATTTACTCGTTCTGAATGTCGGAGCAATAGACTCCAGTGGGCATTACAGGGACAATTACGGATATATTGACTGCATCGAGTCCCTGGATTCCGAGCTTCCCCAGCTTTATAACCTCTGCAAGAAAAATGACCTTGCCTTCTTCCTGACAGCAGACCATGGAATGGGTTTTTCGAAAACCGGCTCCAAAGGAGGCCACCAGTCCGACAAATTTTCTGGCACTGATGAGACACAATTAGTTCCTTTAATAATTCACACCAAGAATATTAAAAAAGGCATTATCCAGGAAGAACACGGGCAGGAAGATTTTGCTCCAACCCTGCTTGGAATTCTGGATATTCCCGAAATGCCGCGATTTTCCGAAGGGGAGCAAATTTTATTGACGGACCACGTCAATCTGAAAGTAAAACTTCCCGAGGCCGGATCTGTAGAACTTAGAAGAACCGAAAAAGCAAAAGAAGATTCAGAAGAAAAAAAAGGTAATGAAGGTAGTGATGGTAACGACCATAATAGGAACGTAAAAGAAACAGACGAATTGATTTCATCTCTTAAAAATGATAATGAATTCCTTTTCCTTGGACTTGAGCCAGAAAAGCCCTATTTTATCAAAGCGATCCTTAATTCAGGAAATAGCCTTGAAAATGAAGAAAAAGAAGTTTTCCTGAAAACAGATTCAGTCATAGAGTTCGAGAAAAAAGGGCAGATTAACATTGAAAATAAAGAAAATAACAATTCCGTTTCCGGTATCCTGGGTGGAAATCC
The DNA here is from genome assembly GCA_964520335.1 of uncultured Methanosarcinales archaeon. Taxonomy (GTDB): domain Archaea; phylum Halobacteriota; class Methanosarcinia; order Methanosarcinales; family Methanosarcinaceae; genus Methanosarcina. Next base: position 1,218 of record CAZFNE010000083.1, read on the forward strand.
AGGGAATTCAGGAAATTCAGGTTTAAAACCAAATCATCTACTTTCATATCTGTTGATCGGGCTGATTAATATTATAGGAATTATAATCATTGCAAAGATCTTGAAAAAAGGCTAAAAAAACTGGATATTAGCCCATAACTACAAAAATGAAACTCATTAAAGTTAAATAAGGCAGAAAGCCAGGCTAATTTCAAATTTTGAAATTAATAAAAATTAGATTTAGGTGAATAATTGTATACGTCTCCAGTGGCGTTTTTGAACTTAACATCGACATTTTCAACATAAGCAAATGTAGGCCCTTTTGAAAGCTCGGTAATTAAGAGTTCAAGGGCTTCTTTCCTGCCTTCAGCTATTACTAAAACCCTTCCATCTCTAAGATTTATTGGATTGCATTCCACACCAAAGCGCTCGGCAGCATTTCTTGCAAATCTTCGGAAACCTACGCCCTGTACCCTGCCTGATACACAGATTTCTGCGCGCACATTTTCTCCAGTATTCACAATTGGCTATTTTGAATAACCTTGATTTATAGTTATGGTTATTAAGACTGCAAAATTAAAGTAATCATTTCTACCTGTAAAGATAAAAAGTAAAGAAGCTTTTACTCCACCTGTGCCCTTCTACTGGTTTATAAAGCAGAATGTATAAAAAGGAAAATGAGTCAGTATAATTAGTAAGAGCTTGCTTAAATTTTACAACTTAAGGGGGATAGAATATAAGCATGTATAGTGCTGGTATTCTTCTGTTTAGATTCAGGAATGAAAAACTTGAAGTTATGCTCGTTCACTCAGGAGGGCCAATATGGGCAAAAAAGGATATGGGAACATGGTCGATACCAAAAGGGCTGCCTGAAAAAAATGAGAACTTCCTGGATACAGCAAAAAGAGAATTTAAAGAAGAGACAGGATTTGAGGTTGATGGCGATTTTATTAATCTGGGAGAGATAGATCAGCCTGGCAGAAAGACAATACACATTTGGGCTCTTGAGAAAGATTTAGATGTAACAAACATTGTAAGCAATACATTTAAGTTTGAATGGCCAACAAAATCAGGTAAGATCCAGGAGTATCCTGAAGTTGATAAAGCAGCCTGGTTTGACATCCCCCTTGCCAGGAGAAAAATTCGAAAAGGGCAAAGAGGTTTCATCGATAGATTGATAAGAACTCTTGGCAGTCCGCAGCAGGAAAACCCAGTTCCTGAAGAAAAGAAATACAGACAAACGACTTTATTTTAAAAGTAAATAACTATAATTAAATTTAAAAGAAATTCTCTTGTTATCGGTTTTACAATACAGATTTTTTAATAATAGCCGATTTACCTAATTTCTAATTAGCACAACTGGCTGTTTTATATGAAAGAAAAATAAAAAGAATAAATTCTCAACTGTGTAACAGTGATTCGCAAGCGTGAGGCTGGAGAAATTCAGCCTATTTAGCTTGCATTTAAAAAAGGACTTAGGATTCTGAACGCAGACTCGTTACAGGTAAAAGATGAGAATTATGCATAAATCATAATTGAATCGAGTCTTGCAGTACCTGCTTTTGTCCAGTAACTGCAGGTAGGGCAGTACTGGGTCTTGCTATCTGAACTTACTTTCAATTTTGAATGGCATTCTGGACATATTTTAAGATGTTTCGTAAATAAACCCCCTTGATTTAATTTAACTTCCTGTGAATTAGATAAAATTTAAGCTCTTGAACTGGGTCCTGGCTAAAAACTTAATGATATTTAATTTCAATTTAACTTCAGGTCATTCTAAAAGACTTTAGATATGACTTATAACACTTCATTATATTTGATTTTACGCCTGATTTTTATAAGTTATAATTTTATTATCATCTTTTAATTTATTTCAACAAAGATGTTTTGCAGCAGTTCTTTATTAAACGTTCCTCAGGGCACTAAAATACCCCCTGGAGAGTTCTCTCATAATGGGCTTTTACTATACCATTATATCTTTCCTGTCTTTCCAGTTCAAATTATAATAATATCATAATTATTTTAAATTAATTGCACAAAAAATTGCTTAGTATCGAAAAACACATTTGGATTAAAATTTTCAAAGCTAAAACAGGTACTGATAACCTGAGATCTACTTTGATCTAAGTCTGTTAGAAGAAATCTAGGATTCATTATTGAGCGGGCTTATTAACAGATTATTACATTCCAAATGGTTTTTCAGAAATTTCGTCAAATCTGAATCTAAAATTTTAAATTATCTTTCAGCAGCAATAAATAGAAAATTCTTTCCAGATAATATAAAGGAAAATATCAAAATAAGAAACTTATGTAATAGCAAAACCTGAAAGCAAAACCTAAAAGTAAAATCAAAAATGTGTTTAAAGAATTTACATGTTGTCTACGAGTTAATAAATCAGAAAAACTATTAAGGAATTCAGAGAGGAGAATTTATATATATGCCTAAAAATACTGTTTGTTGCATATGTCGGAGGAGAAAAGCACCAATGGGATGGCATATATAAAAGTGTCATATGGGAATCTTGAAAGAATGAAAGCTACGGGTAAGATGGAAGACACCTTCAATGATGTTGTAACAATGCTTCTGGATTATTATGAAGACATACACTGCCAGGATTGGATAAACCCGTCTAGCAATGAGAATCAATAAAAACAAAATTTTAAGTCATTTCTATATCCATTACTTTACGCTAACAAAACATGCTCCTGTGTCAAAGCTACAGGATAAATGATTCTATGTAAGTTGACTCCTGAAATTATATAATTATAATCAATAATTAACACTCTATAGTAAAGCGCATAGTTTAGAGAACTCATAATTTAGAGCCATAAAGGCTGGATAGTCTTTAATATGCTGTTTAAAAAGTAGCTGCTGAATTTACTTCTTTTAGAATGTAAAAACGGAATAATTCCTATGGAATAATTCCTATTATAGTGATTTACGCAAAGAATTAAACTTTAAATTGAACTTACCTATTCTGCAGTCCGATAAATTGTATAGTTCTTTCTGATAAGTTAAGTATAAATTATTGTGTTTATAACTATAAATTAACAAATGAACATCAAAAGAGAAAAGGAGAATTGAGTCAAAAAATAGTTGAAATATTTAGAATTCCCTGTAGAATAAAAGGTAGTGGTTTTTTGAAAAATTCCTGTTACCATGCTACCTTATATCCAAAAACCATATCCTGGCATTCCTGGCAGAGCCCTGAACGCTCGAATTCTTTCATAAACACTTCGTTTCTGAACTCTTCTATATCTACTTTATCAGCACATAGGGGGCATTTACACTTTTCTACTATCGAAATTTCTCGTACAAAACCTAATGTTCTTAGAAAATTCTTTTTTTCTATACTCATTCCTATACTCATTTTATCTACTCCATAATTTTACGGTACAGAAGATCTTTCTAAGCAACCGCCTAAAAAATAAGGGGCAAAACGAGATGTCTCTATTCTCTAAGATAAATTTCAGTGATCCGCTGATCCGTATAAATAGACAATTACAACTTCATTTTTAGGGTTAATACTCAAATTTTCTTCCAGGGATTTTGCTCGCGAATTTTTGTAATATAAAAGAGTAGATCCTCCAATATTCCAACACTTTATATGGATCTTTTCCGCGTGTATAATAATCTACGAATATCAATATAAATCTATTGATTATTTACTTAATAATATTAAGATTTTTAATTAACTTTTAAAAATATATTGGTTAGCTTTCAAATTTATTTTTTAAGTTATTTAACCGAATTTGGTAAAGTTATCGCTCCTATTTTAAATTTATTATAAACCTGTTGGTACATTACCTTAGAAAATATAAAGACAAAAATAAAAACAAAAAAGTAAGATAGTTTTGATGGCAGAATGTCCTAAATACGAATAAAAAAGCTAAATACGAATAAAAAAGCTAAATACGAATAAAAAAAGCTAAATTCTAGCTATAGCTTAACAATTTAATTTACCGCTTATTGTTGTATTTATGTTCTACAAATTTTATCCTGACATGAGAAACAAGCTATTTTGTAGAGAAGAATTAGAGGGTCAGGTATATTGGAAAAATCGGAAATACTTCAATTAATTATTGAATATAATTAATTATATCAATAAATATTTTCAACAAGCAAAATTCTGGGAACTATCAACTCTGTAATTTGTGCCCTTTGCAAAAATATGCAGGGCTCTTTTGAGCCCTCAAAAAAAGATATATCGGATTCTGGAGGCCTGGAGTAATCCTTCCTATTGATTATCAGATTCAATAACGGACAGGATTAGAACCATACCTTGAGCCAGTTCTTTTTTCTTCATTAAATTTTACTTTATGCCACCCACTTGAATTTGCTTTGCGTTCCTTCATTTGTTTTACAATATACGCAGTTCCAAGAGCTGCCACAGCAAGACCTACTAATTTCATAACCTGGTGCATAATTATTCACCCCAAGCTATTATTGTACGTTATCATTTATGAAGATACGCAAATAGAGTCTATGTTATAAGGAAGTTCTCAGGGAAGTTTAATAATTTCTGCAATTTCTATAATATTATTCGATACTCCAGTTGTTGTGTTTACCCTTTTGATGTAAGACTTGAATATATCAGAATTAATGAGTTTGGAGTTATTGAAACTATTATGAAAAACAATTAAAGGGAGATTCGGAGAAAACTTGAAAATTCGGATCTATAGAACCAGCCCAAGATCTTCTGATCTTGAATTAAGCAACAAGAAGTTTGCAAAATACAGATTCTCTTATCGGGATGGGACCAGTGAGAACCTATATTTTAGCCTGGAAGGATTCCTTAAAGAAAAAAACTTTATTAAAGTCTGGAAAGACCAACACTATCTTTCTGATACTGTAAACCAGGCCTTTCTCGTAGAAATTCCTTCAATTCAAAAAAATTTTATATTTAAAAAATATTTATTATTTCATGGAAGCTGTATTTCAAGTCTCATGGGAATCCATACTTGCGGATTTGCCGGTATTTGCTGTACTTGGAGTCTGGAACTTATTTGTTATTCTGATTTTATCAAAAAAGGTATATCAGTTTGCTTTAAAGAAAGGAAGAACCCATAATTCTTCGATATATTTTTCAAGAAAAGCTATTCATTTTTTAGCGGGAGGAATAACAGCAATGCTGCTCCCTTTCATTGCTCATGAACCTTTTGTACCGGCGGCCACAGCTTTTTTGCTTGCTTTGATAACCTATTTTCCGCATAAACTGGACAGGAGAATGTACTGGTTTCAGGACCCTGAAAATCTCTATGATGTACACTTTACCCTGAGCTGGGGATTTATAATTTTCTTCTCATGGTTTATTGACAGAAGCTTCTGGCTTGGGGTGATTCCTGTACTTTTTATGGCATATGGCGACGGGATTACGGGAGTAATCAGGAACCTTAAGTATAATAAAAGGACAAAGGCCTGGGAAGGCACTCTGGGGATGCTTATAATATGTATAATTATTGGCGCCAAAATGGGATTTATAGGGATCTTTGCCGGGATAGTCTGCTCGCTCTTAGAAAGAGTAGAGGGCATAGACGACAACATTACTGTCCCGGTAGCCGGTTTGCTTATCCTGCTCCCATCTTATTATTATCTTCCTTACCTTACTGCCCCTCTTTATTGATTTTCGCTAAATTTAAAGCCTTTAAAATCCTCGGAGATTAAAGGTAAAGCTTATACACCTTCTTACCATTGAATACCAGAAATATAAACAGGATATAAATACTCGATAGTGTATTCGGTTTCTACCATTTCTTCCCGTTTTCTGGTTTCACGTTTTTAAAACTTTATTTTCTCGCCTGTTTTTCATTTATGGGTGAAGGAAAGCAACAACAACCATTATTCCATATGTTCCCAGAAGTTGCAGGCCTTCAAACCAGTTACTTTTACCGTCTTCAATAATGAATTTCACCATCAGGACTGCAGCTATTATAAAAGATAGTTCAAAGGTTGTGAAAACGAGATTCATGGGAGTTTCAAAGAAATAGCTTACAAACACAAGCACAGGCACGACAAACATAGCTATCTGAGTTGTTGAGCCGATTGCAATCTGCAGAGAGAGATCCATCCTGTTCTTAATAGCAATTGTGACGGCTGAGAAATGTTCGGCAGCATTTCCAATAATTGCTATGAAAATAATACCTATAAAGAGTTCAGTCCAGCCAAGGCTTACAGCCAACGGTTCTATAGAGCCGACCAGGATTTCGCTCGTAATGGCAACAGCAGCTGTTGCTGCCAGAAGAATTACAATAGATTTTTTGAGGCTCCACTTGGGAGTGCACTCCGTACATTCAGCGATATCAGGGGTGTATAAATGTTTATGAGTATAAAGTGAAAAGAGCAGGCTCCCAAGGTAAGAGATTGCCATAATGATCGAGACTACAATGCTGAGGGTCTCAACAGTTGTTTCCGAAGGATTATCTGACGTTAAGACAAAAACGGCAGGCATAACAATGGCTGCCGTTGCAAGGAATAAAGTGGAAGCGCTTGTTTTTGCTGCTGTTGTATTAAATACCTGTTCATCTTTTCCGAGCCCTCCAAAGAAAAAGGCCATTCCCAGGATTAAAAGCAGGTTTCCAATGATTGAGCCGGTAATTGAAGCTTTTACCATCTCAGTAAGGCCTGCCTGCAGGGCAAAAATGCTTATAATAAGTTCTGTTGCATTCCCGAAGGTGGCATTTAATAAGCCTCCAAGAGCTGGACCGGTATGCGTCGAAAGCTCCTCTGTTGATTCCCCTATATACTTTGCAAGCGGAATAATTGCAAGAGACGCAAAAATAAAAATTGCTATGGGTGAAAAGTGTATGTACTCAGCAAACAGACTTAAAGGGACAAAAATTAGAAGGACTTTAAAAACGTTTTCCAGTATACTTGTTTTTTCCATTAGAGCAGACCCCTTAATTACACTTCTTAAGGTACTTATCAACGGGAATTTCAAATAGCTATTCCCTTTTCAAGC
>CAZFNE010000083.1:8255-9541 GCA_964520335.1 uncultured Methanosarcinales archaeon
GAGCCCAGAGGATTATTTGCTCACTCTTTCTTAATGCTTCCTCTTTGAATAAAGTAAGATTCCAAATAACATTTTTTCATATATTTAAAATTCTCTGGCTTAAGTTTGCTATTAGATGATTTTAGATTCAAAATATCATGAAAACGTAAGCTTTTATAGTAACATTTAGGGTAAACATTTGCAGCCTTTAAAATTAATTAAGAAAACCAGGTTGTAAAATCAGGAATATACAAATTATGAGTATAATAGGGTAAGGCTGAAATCAGGAAATTATTCTGATATTTTTTCAATATATTTCCCTTAATCTGCAGGAGAAATTCCAACATCTAAAATACTTCTTCGCTCTTATTATTAAATATGCAGGGGATTATTTTTATCGATGAAGGCAGCCTTCCTACACCTGAAGGCATCACAAGGGAATGGGTTAAGACTGCGGCCGAAAACAGGGATGAGGATGAAAAACTTTTTTCCATAATAAGGCAGGCTTTCCGGAAAAAAATTGATGCTGGAGTCCATGTTCCTACCTATCCTCAATTCAGAGATATGATAGGGCAGTTTCTGGACATTATTAAAGAAGAAAAAAACTGTTCTGAACCATATGTCCTGAAAGAAGAGAAAGCAAAAATCCTAGAGCTTGAAATAATCGATGAAGTTGCAAAGCAATATAAAAAAGAGACTGGAAAAACTCTTGAAGCCAGGGTTTGTATTGCAGGCCCAACAGATCTGTATTTTCAGGCTTTTGGGGCAACAGCTTATGTCGACTTGTATCAGATCCTTGCCAGGGACATTGAGAAATTTATTAAACAGGCGTTTAAAACAGCAAAAAATTTTAAAATAAAGGTTATTGCTCTTGATGAAATCAGCCTTGGGCTAAATGATAAAATTCAGTTTTCTGATGCTGAAATTACCTCAACTCTTACTACAGTTTCTACCTATGCAAGGCAGCAAGGAGCTGATATGGAAATCCATGTCTATTCTCCATTGAAGTATAAGCTCATATGCGAGACTCCTATCAATATTATCGGGTTTGAATATGCCGGAACGCCTTCTTATCTTGAGCTTCTGGACAGGCAGGTACTTGAGGACTCAGACACGTATGTCGGGGTGGGAATAGCAAGAACAGATATCTTCAGCCTTGTAAGCCTTATTAATGAAAAGTATGGAGTAAACGCCTGGAAAGAAAAAGAATATTTGCAAAAAGTCGTAACCGAATTAGAGACTCCTGTGGTTATGAAAAAAAGGCTTGAAACGGCTTTTTCTGTTCTTGGGGAGCGAATAAAGTATGC
>CAZFNE010000083.1:9641-11527 GCA_964520335.1 uncultured Methanosarcinales archaeon
TGCTTGAAGCAGCAAGGCTTGCCCCATCGGCTGCAAACCGGCAAATCTGGAAGTTTATTGTTGTTGAAAACGAGCAGATTAAAAACCAGCTTGTTGCTGCCTGCAATAACCAGGCTTTTGTAGGCACCTGTTCCCATGTTATTGCAGGCATCGGAGACCCTGCTCAAAAGTGGCATCAGGTTGACCTTGCAATTGCCCTTGAGCATATTGTTCTTGAAGCTGCTGAGCTAGACCTTGGAACCTGCTGGATTGGGGCTTTCAATGAAGATGAGGTTAAAAAAATCCTGAAAATTCCGCAAGACAAAAAAGTTGTTGCTTTATTAACCGTAGGAATTCCAGCCGAATCTCCCTCGGCCCGGCCGAGAAAAACTCTTGAAGAAATCATAGCTTATAATGAATATAAATAAAAATACAAAATAAAGTAGAAAGTGAAATATACTTTCTTTGTTTTTTTATTTTCCAAATTTTTGCAATCTATGAAATTAAAAAACAATTAGAGTTTTTTAAAGGCTTAAAGCTTAATTAACTGTTTTTTCCTTTTTTCAATTCTTCTATTTTAGTTTGCCTCTGATCCATTTCTTCTCTATATCTATTTTTAATTGATTTAACTTCCTTATAAATAAGTAGACTCTCTTCGTTAACTCCTTTCATAGAATCCATATGGATTTCAACTGCATCCACACCTTCCTGATCTATTAGCGGTTCTACTTTACGCCATTCAGCGTACTTAATGTCAAGCTCTTCTTTAAGTTTATCTTCGAGGTCAAAGATCTCGTCCCAGAGTTCCATAATCTGGCTGTCTGCTTCTTCTTTTCCAGGCATTGTTTTATCCCCATACGTAAACTTCTATTAGACATATTAATAGGTTATTTTAGTAGTTTTCAACAAAGTTTTCCCCACTCATCAGGCTGTTTTTTCGATCTTACAACCAATATATAGCAATAATACATTATAATTGAAATAATTTAATCGCTGCCAAATCATAAATTTATCTTTGACATATGGACTATTTTATAAAATAGATCAGGAAAAGCTTGGAATTATCCAGATTTTTAGCAAATCCAGAGTTCCAAATTCAGGAAACTACAAAACTTGCAGTTCCTCTGAGATCTATCACTTCATAAGATTGTACCTGGCCTTTAACAAGCCTTTCTCCGCCAAGAGTAGTTTTATTAGTTGTTCGAATTGCAATAGTTTTTAATTTTGTTTCGGAACCATCAAGATTGACAGCAGGTACCATTAAAGTCAGGGTTACAAAACGAAGGTCAGGAATACTCTCTAAAGTTACCGTAATCATACTGCCAGTTTCTGTTTTTTGAGTCCGGATTTCGTCCCCTGTAAAACTGTATGTTCCTTTTGAATCCTGATAATTGAAGATAGGTTTTCCTGTAATGCTTGTTGCAGAATAAATTATATGTATATCTTTATGCTTGTGCCCTATTCCATTCAGGACAAACTGGTTAGGCTCTTTATTTTGAGATGAAACAACCAGATTCTCTTCTGCCTGCTGGCTTGCAGGAGAAGAAGATGCGCCTTCCGATAAAGTTACTAATGAAACTACTAAAATGAGTGCAAACGAGATACCTAGCACTCTCTGCAGGTTCTGTACTATTTGATTTTTCATTTACTTATATCCCCCAGGTTTTGTTTTAATTAATTTAATAGTATTTATTTGAAAAACCAGATCTGCATACATTGCTAATACTATTATCAAGGATCAGGCCACTATAAAAAATTACTCCGAAGATGATAAAGATATTTTTACCTTTTTTACTGGCTTTTATTATTGGGAAACAGGTCTAAATTTCAACAATTGTTGGAATTTTTTTAGTTCTTTTTTCATTTTATTCTTTTTATAAGTTCAGGCAAAAATCAAAAGGATAAAA